>JAKBQK010000496.1 GCA_021835265.1 Thermoplasmata archaeon | reverse complement strand
CGAGAATGTACAGTCAAATGAGGAAGAAAAAAATCTTATATATTTGTGATTTAAATTTGGAAAACGGTGGTGCACAGAGAATCACTATAGAGACTTTGCCATGTTTATCAAAGGTTTTTGATATTTTCCTATATATGGAAAATAAACCAAGTGCAGACACCTTAAAACGTCTAAGCAACATGGAAGTTCACATAATCGTGGATTTTAAACTTTCAAAAGATAATCTCAAAAACTTACTTATAAGGGAAGGGATTGAATTAAATATCATACAGTATGAAAATCCTCGCTGGATCGTATTGGGTTATGAAATTTGGAAAGAGATAGGCGTTAATTACACAGTACTATTTCATGAACTTCCATTTATCAACACACCGACAAAAAAAGTTTTTGCAAATTGGTATATTCAAGTCTTTTTAAAAATATTTACAAGCTTTTTTAAAAACCTCAATCAGGTTTCAAAGATTAGTTACTTAAATAATAAAAAAAATCAATACAATAAACTGAAGAACAAAGCATCTTATTTGAAAAAAAATTATTTCATCACAAAAAAAATAGATGATCTTAAAAAAACACTTATTAAGGTAAGGGAAACTAGAAGAGGTTTAGCCAATTCAATAAAAATAATTGCCATGGGCAGTGCAAGTAAATATTACATAGATAAATACTTTGGATTTAAAAATATAATTGAGGTAAAAAATTCTGCATCATCTGATATTCAGAGTGTTGAAGGATTGCTTAATTTAGATCTCAAGTATGATATATGTTTTATGGCTGCCAGATTGGAATCAGGAAAGGGGATATTAGATGTTTTAGAAATAGTTTATAGGGTTAAGCAATTGCTTGGGGACAATATAAAAACAGTTATTTTAGGAAAATTCGTTGATAGAATGACTGAACAGCAATTCAATACTAAATTAAAAAAGTTGAAACTTGAACCAAATGTAAATTTATTGGGATTTGTGTCAGAATCGGTAAAGGTTACCACTATTTGCTCTTCTAAGATATTTCTCTATCCATCAAAAAAAGACATATTTTCTATTTCACTTGCTAACGCCCTATTTTGTGGGGTTCCATCTGTAACATATGATTTACCATTTGTCCAGCAATTTAATATTATACCAATGTATAAAACTCGATATAGAGACATTGGAGGTATGAGTAAGAATGTGGTTGAGTTGTTAAAGATGAGTGAATTAGAACCGTTAAAATTTCAGGAGTTAAGAAGGATAATCCGTTCTACATTTAATTCAAATTTTAACTGGAATAAAACGTGTGTTGAACAAACAGAAGCGATAGACAGTATTCTTAATGTGCGTACTTAACTCTATAATTGATATTTGAATTTATAGCTATAAAAATTAGTTGTTAAAACTAATGTGTTTGTATAATCACTCTTGACCTGTTGAACAAATACGTAACGCCAGATGATGTCATTTCTGCCGATCCTGATGAAATTGAGAAATACGTATCAAAGAGAAGATATGACAAAATCATGAAGATTGCTTCAGATTCACCCGTAAATCTTACTCTGGATAGAACACTGAGGATAGGAATATCCCCCGTGATTAGAATACTGATAGAGCTCATGGATGAGAAGAATAGTTTTTAGAAGGCGAGGTAGCTTCTCACATTCATAACTATTGATCCGGTAATAAAGTAGAGTGGAAAACAGAGACCCCAGAAGTCGATATCAAAGAGAGGAGATTCTGTACTCAGTTCCGCAATATAACAAATCAGACCTGCAGCATCAAGGAAACAGGGCTACATAATATTATTGGTATGTTATAACAATAAACTATTTGAGATACCTATAAAATTCAGGAAACAGGAATGAATTGTGATAAAGGTAAACATGCAAGTTGTATGAACCTATGGTCGCCATAATTCATGTACATTAAAATTCAGTTAATGTAACTTATTTTAGGGTACTTACTCTAATTACGAATATATTTGCTTAGTAGTATATGCGCCATTTGTTAAACTCAATAAATTCAGAAAGTAATGTGAAAATTCTTTAATAACTTGTTCCTGATATTCATAAAGTGCCTAGAATATATTAGGTCTGTAGCAATGATAACCAATTTAATGTAAAAGGGCATAAGATTATTTTTTTTTATATAATTATCAAACAATTTGGTATTATGGGATAAATATTTTGAAAATTTTGCAATATAAAATACATTTCTTACTGTAAAATTTAATGATTCTTTAAGGGTCTGAGTATTATATCCAACTGATCCTAGATATTCAATAGCTTTAATGTAATCTATGTAAATGTAATTCCAATAGTTTTTTCCGCTCGTTCTAGTATTATCTCTATTTAGAATCATTGGTTGCGATATAAAGAGTCCTTGTCTATTAGTAATAGCCTCATAAAAAATAGCTAAAGGGAGCCAACTACTATCATATAGTAAAAATGATTTGTTGCAGTATTTTATAACAAGTTTTTGGACAAGTTCAGTTCTAATAATCATGGAAGACATATATCCATGATATGATGAATCTCGAAGTGTTACCAGAAGTTTTTGACTATCACCTTTTCCAATTTCAAGGTCACTATCAATATTGATTAATTTTTCTTTTGAAATTTTAGGTTTTAAATTCTTGTCACAGGGAGTGGCATTCAGCACTAAAAAATCATATCCTCTGTTAAGTTTTTCAATTATTTTTTGAACGCTTTCCGGAAGAATTGCATCATCATCGCCCATTAACCAAAGGTACTCTGTTTTAACAATTTCTATCAATTTTAAGATATTTTTGTACGGTCCTACGTTTGATAAATTTCTTGAATATATAAGATTCCAGTATCTCTGTTTATACGAATCAATGACATTATTGGTATCATCATCTGAGCAATTATCAGAGATATAAATCGGGAAACCAAATTTTATAACTTCACTTGTTATCGATTCAAGGCATTCCTTTAAGTATAAAGATCTGTTATAAGTTGGAATACAAATTCCTATTTTATTAGAATCAGTTTTATTCAATTCATTCCCCCCTAATCGAACGGCATTGTCCTGCTCACTACTGATATCATTCCATACCTGTTCAAACAGCCGAAATGCTATGAACGGTATTATTGAATATACACGCATGTAAATTCTCAGGTCAGCCTTCCGTTGCTACATTCCCAATACTACCTCATTTATGAATATATCCTTAAGACTGTGAGGGATTATTGCTTCTCTGTAATTGCAGGTTAATTTTCGTGCATTTTCGCAAACACACATAAGCATTCAAGTAGGCAATCTGACAACATAGCGAAGACAGATAATGGTACTCAGAACAAGGAGTTCATGGATTGACTCATGTGTCAATAAGCCATGCTTGATATTCCGTTGACCCGTTTATCCGGACTGTTCAGGCCTTCTCCAGCTTTGATATTCTGGTTAGAGTTATTGCTGGACTTTCATATTTCAACTCCTTCCTCTTCTTAAGTATGGTGAATATCATTCTTATGAGTTTTCTCATGGTGATACATGTAGAAAATTTCCTGACCCCTTTCTGTTCTTCACATAATCATAGTATTCCATTACCGGTTTATTTTCAGGATGATTGTACCAACTGCAATTGTCATTGCCCATCTTGCTTTCTATGCACAATCCTTTGACATGCGTCTTCTTCTCCTTGTTGTGTATAAATCTCAGTAGCTTGTGAAAAATAAGAAATCCGACATGTTTATCCGGATGAAGATAACAGATCTCGCAAGCAGATATTCCAAGGAAAAAATAATTATATGACTTCACAAAGTGAGAAAGATAAAACTGCAGAATGGCAGAGGAATAATGGCAGAAATCACGAGGGAAGAGATAGATATCATCGAAGAGTTCTCGATCAAACCGGAACTTATGCCTACATTCTTAACGAATTAAGGTTATATATTGCTCTGGAAATTGATCTTTTATCTTCTCAAAAACGGAATAACCCAGATCACCTGTGAGAAGGAATGCATTTCTGTCATTCTTCATAATAGTCTCAAGTTCACGCACAAATGCAGTTCTCATTCATTACCACCAAGTTGTTTAATAAAATTATATACATCATCATCCGAAGGCGATTTATAATGCCATTCTAATCTGTCTTCCATTTCCTTTACCCCTTTTCCTTTAATTGTATGCGCTATTAATAACGAAGGTTTACTTTCTACTATGGGAATGGTTTGAAATTTCGCCAAGATTAAAAACGAAGTATATTTAATTATTGAAAATAATGCACTCATAACAAAAGAGGATGTAAACTGCAAAGTTATTCAATAAGTATTTTCGAGAAATTTCAACATCACAAATAAATAAATAGAGTATTTCCATTATGAAACCATTGCAAAAATATATAAGCGAAACTGTACAATTAAAGTCTCAAGCGGAGGTTTCCATAATTATACCAGCTTATAACGAGGAAAAAAGGATTGTACCAGTGCTTGAGGAAATTAAAGTTTTAATTGCTGATAGAAATTTAAATTGGGAGGTAATAGTAGCTGTGGATGGAAATGATAAGACTCTCGATATTGTTAATTTATTTGAAAAAAATTATCACGTTATCAAGGCAAATCATTCCTCTAAAAGGGAGGGTATGGGAGGCGCAATTAAAAGAGGAATCTTTTCATCAAAAGGGAATTTAATAATTTTGATGGACGCTGATGGAAGCACCAGTTTAAAGGACTTAATAGATTCCATTTCTAGGTTAGAGACAAATCAATATGATATAATCAACTTTGACAGATACAACCTGAAAGGTAATTTTATCCCATTAAGGAGACGTACAGTCAGTAGGGTGTTCAATATGATACTCAGATTAATTTTCAGGGTAGATGTAAATGATACGCAATGTGGTTACAAAATCTTAAGAAGAAGTGCAATAGTTCCTTTTCTAATGAACATAACAGTCTCCAACGCTTTTTTTCTTTCTGCCTTATTTATTTATTCAAAGAAGGCTGGATTGAAAACAATTGAGATTCCAATAAAATATAAACATAGTTACGGAAGTAAATTTAATATTCTAATGACTAGTTTATCCTATACTATATCTATAACTGCTTTTTGGTTACGTGGTTCAAAATATTTTAATAGAATTCCCAATTCTGTTAAGAACCTCTACTACCGGAAATTGAGATTTTTATAAAGTGATCCGCTACACCAGAATTTGAAGCAAATTGATCTTGTATAATTCGGATAAACCGGTGTGGTAAAGGCTCATGAATATTCATTATGAAGTCATAAAAGAGGTTTTCTGTTGTAGTTTTTAGAATACTCCGGGAATATTTATTATCATCTCTCTATAATAACTGGTAAAATTACTCATTGGCGATATCATTTCTCTTGATTTAGTGTGTTTATTTTAACTGACGCCATTGTTTTCGCTTATTATGGTGAATTGAGGATTTCCGAGAAATGTAAAATTGCCAGCAATTGAACTTTGTATCCCTAAACTTATATAATAAGAATCAAAATGTTGTATTAACATCTTTCCAGAAAATACTGTAAAATTCCCTATGGAGGATGATTCGAAGAATGTTGAGTTGTAATTAAATAAATATCCATTACTGCCCATTATTGAAATTTTCCCAGAGATATCTTTCGGGGTTAAATTTGAAGCTGACGAAACTTTTTCCACGAAGGTAAGGTTATAGTAGCCAGGAGAGAGTTCGACATAACTTGTTTCGAATGAATAATTTACAGAGGTTTTTGAAGATTGCGTGTAAAAGTTACCTGTTCCATTGAATTTTTCTCCACAAAACATTGCAGGAGAACCAACAAAATGCAATTTGTAAATCTCAACATTTCCCAGTCTTACATAAATTCCATAAGAAGCGTTGTTTGCAAATTCATTGGCAATAGCTTGATCAAATCCAGAATAAGCAGATTGCCCTATACCACGCGTAAATGGAATAAACACAGCATATTGTACTGTTTCATTATTGTAGTACCCCGGAAAATACACATTTGGTCTGTTATCTAATTGCACTACGTCATTCTGAACTAACACTGAAGCGTTCATCGGAATTAAGTTAAATGCTTTAGTAAGATTTTTTTCCAATGGCGTAACTGTAGTATCTTTGTCTATGTTTCCTGATTGAAAATTTCCAATGCTGAATGGGGAATAAAGAGAAAAGGAAACAACACTTGAAATTATTATTAATATTGCTATTTTTTTCAATATTTTCTTATTAAAATTAAAATTTTTGAAGACGTGAATGAGTGAGATAAAAAGAAATCCTGCGAATAAATATGTGTACTGTCGCGTTAATATATCATAGTAAGTAGTTTGATTCGAATACCAGGAAACTAGTAAATAAACTAATATTGGAAGAGAATAGATGCTCAATAGTGGTAAGTACAGTAGAGGTTCCATGACGGTATTCAGAAATGAAAGTTTTGTTGAAAAGTCATCAGAAATGGATCGCAAAAAGTTCCATCCGGATGCACTGGCGGTCGTGGTTGAATTACTGAGTCTGCTTGCAGAGATCAAATCGCTTAAACCGTACAATTTTATACTAATTAAAAAGAATAAGAGTGGAATGACGAAAAAAGAGATTTGCCAAGCTGTTTCTTTGTTAAATTTTAATTTATTTTTAATTATTCCTTTCTCCTTTGATTTCATTATATTTTTAATATAAGAGGCGAATTTACTCAAATATGGTAATGATAAAAGAGCAAGGATTATAAGTGGTGCCAGAAAATTGCTAATAGCAGCCAATGCGAGGAACAAAGCGGTCATTATTTTATTATTCTTAATATAAAAATAGTAGCTTATTAAAAGTAATGGTTCAAAGAAAACCATTAGATTTCCTCCCTGAGTCATAAATCCATAAGTAGCAGGATAAACAAAATAAATTATTTCTATAAGTAAAGAAAGCTTGAGACTATTCGTTAGTTGTCGCGATATAAAAAAAATCGTCCACCCACCAATTGCTATAAAAATGATTTGGTCAAAAAGCAATGTAAGTGGCGCGTTATAAATATACAAAGTAAAGGACAATGGAATATAGATCAATTTCGAGAAGGTTTCCGGTTCCTCCAAAGGTGGATGCGGCCAATTATAGAGATGGTATGAAACGTGGAAATTGTATAATGTCCTATAGGTAATGCCCAAGTCATACTGAGTGTATTGATATGTATAGTATAGAAGAATGTTAAAGTATCCAATGACTATTATAAATGCCAAAGCAGGAATAATTGGAGGAATGTATGGTATAAGTTTTCTAAGAAATAAGACACTTTTCTGCTTTGAAAACACAATTTGTAAAATAATTAAGAGGTATTAAAGGCTTCTATGTATTTTCATGAAGAGCATTTAAAATATAAATGATATAAGAATATCTCCCACAGGAAGGGAAATTGAATAAGCTAGAAGTGGCTATAATAAATGATCAGCACGTATTTAGTGGAACTTTTTCACACGCTTATAAGATTTATGAAAATTTAAAGGAGCATAATGTTAATACTTCTTTTCATCAATTTCTTATCTCAAATGACATACCTGCTGATAAAAATATATATAAATATTATGGTTTTTTTTATAACAACCGGGGGAAATCAAAATATGCATATAATGGAAAATTGGCCTTAAATTTCATTTCTGGATTCAACTGGAGGGCATTCAAAGGAATACGAGCAGACGTAGCAATTTTGTCGGGACCATCGCTTCTCCCACTTACGAAGTATTATAAAAAAACAATAGTCATAGGTCATGATTTATATTATCTTAATAGTGCGGACAAATCTACTTTTTTGAAATTATATATGAGCGCAATGTATAAAAGATTTAGGGAAGCCAATTTTATCATAGTAAATTCTGGGTTCACAAGAAATGAGTTTATAAGCAAACTGGGACTTGATGAAAAAAGAGTTCAAGTGGTATACCCTTATGTTGATTTTCAAATATTTCATCCGGGAATTACTAATATACGAAGTTCGTTAAATGTAAAGGACAATGATATCCTAATCTTAAGTGTAGGGAGATCGG
>JAKBQK010000278.1 GCA_021835265.1 Thermoplasmata archaeon | reverse complement strand
AGGCTTGACCGTTTGCCCATAAGACCCTATCCAAGGTTCTGGCTTGTAATTCTGGGAATTGGCTATTTTTTTGCCTTCTACGATATACTTGCTTTGAGTTATGCGTTCGTATCTCCTATGGTCTCACAGTTGAAGCTGACTGAGATACTACTGAGTGATTCTGCTTCTGCAACTCTTTTTGGATATATAGTTGGTACTTACGTTGTGTCAACTATAAGTGATTATGTCGGAAGAAGGCTTGGGCTTGTAACCAATGCCTTACTTGTTGCCGTAGGAACATTAATATCAGCTCTGTCATTCAATGCCCCAGAATTAATAGCTGGGAGATTCATAGCTGGAATGGGAATCGGTGCTGAGATATCCATAATCAACACATATATGTCAGAAATAACCCCATCTCATATGAGAGGAAAAATGACTCAATGGGCATATTTTTCAGGGGCCCTTGGGTTCGCTCTCGCTCCATTTATTGCACTGGTTGTCATACCAATAAATGCCGACGGTTGGAGGTACCTTTTTGCTATACCAGCAGTTATTGCGGTGGCAATAGTCTTCCTGAGATTTAGTATGCCGGAGTCTCCTAGATGGCTTGTACTTAAAGGTAAACCAGATGAGGCCGCGAAAATAATCAATGATATGGAGTCTTTTGTTAAGGAGAAGATTAGCACACTTCCTGAAATTCCCGCTTATGAAAGAGAGATTCCTGGTGAACACTTTCCTACGAGAGAAATATTTACAAAAAAGTATGGTCCTAGATTAGCCATAGTGGCATCATTCTGGTTTCTAGACTATTTCCTGGCTTACGGTATACTGGGATTTGCACCACTGATATTTGTCACATCAGGATTTCTGTTCACGACTGCAGTATGGTATATTGGTCTTGGATCCACCGGTTATATAGTAGGTGCAGTCTCCATGACTTTTATCGCTGATAAGTGGGAAAGAAAATATCTGATTATCTCTGCACTCATACCAGCTATTATAGCAGTATTTCTATTTGCACTGGCTCTATATGATCATTCTGCAGTTTTATTAACCATAGGTGCCTTTTTAGGGTCTTTCGCAACAGCCTTCGCAGTGCCAGCTTATACATACACTGCAGAAATATATCCAACCAGGGCAAGGGCAACTGGATTTGCTCTCTCAGACGGTATTGGTCACCTGGGCGGAGCCATAGTACCTTTTGCATTCACAGCGATGGTTGTTCTCACCACTGCTAGCATAGTAAAAACCGGTGCAAACTTCTTTATCTTACTTGGAATACTTGAAATAATAGCCGCTTTTGTATTGCTAGCCGGTCCAAGAGCGTCAAGAAAACCACTCGAAACGGTGTCCCCATGATTCTAAGAAATGGGGACATTCAAATATTTTATAATGTAGTCGGTAAAGGAACCCCAATAGTTTTTATTGAGGGACTTGGTTATTCAATGTGGATGTGGAAATTCCAGAAGTCCCTTTCCATGAAGTATAAACTCATCTTTTACGATAATAGGGGAGTTGGGAAATCATCTAAGCCTGAAGAAAATTATACCTTGGATGATTTTCAGAGCGATCTATTTTCTCTTGTACAGTCATTAAAATTAGAAAAATTTTTTCTGATAGGTGTATCAATGGGTGGGATGATAGCCGAACAGTTTGCCCTGGAACATCAAGAAATGATAGAAGGACTAGTACTCTCTTCAACTAATTTTGGAATACGATCAAAGTTGCCTTCAATGGATGTGCTTAAGATTCTTTCAGAACCTCCCAATGGAAAGGAAATGTTTGAAAGAATGAGACCTGCTTTTTCAGAAAAAACCGTATTGAATAATAGAAAATTGATTGATCTTATTATAGAGGAAAGGAGCCTTGATTCTCCCATTGTGAAGCAGGTACAGCAGTCAATGGCGTTCATAAAATTCGACGTTTTAGATAAACTTCAGAATATATCATGTCCAACTCTGGTAATTTCTGGACTGGATGATAAGATAGTTCCTATTGAAAACTCTGAAATAATTCATGAAAAACTCCCCAACAGTAAGTTTATAAAATTCAGAGATTCAGGACACCTGGTCAACATGGAAAGACACAATGATTACAATGCAGAAATAGATAAATTCTGCACAAGTGTAATGAGTAAGAGTTTTAGTAAGGTCATAACTCCATTGGTGATTTAAACGCTGGATAAGGTTTTAAGAAATTGGTATAATACTGGTAATACTGGATTTGTAAAATATGAAGAGAAGGTACTCAGGTATAGAGAAATAGATGAACAGAGTGATCATATTTTTTTAGTTCTAAGTGAAATGGGCATAAAAGAAGGTGATGTGATTTTATCCATAATAAAGAACCCTCTTGATAACGTCATCCTATTTTTCGCAGTTGTTAAATGTGGTGCAATTTTATTCCCTATAAATCCAGTAATAGAGAAATCCCTTTACGATCATGTAATCAGCAATGCAAAGCCAAAACTAATTATAAGTGATTTTAACAATGAAGGAATTTCTATTGAAACTTTGAAAAACAGGAGTATTAAAGGCAACCGTCTAAACCCTAACCAGAATTATAACCCTGAGAGAACAGTATTGACCCTTCTAACAGGAGGATCGACAGGAACTCCTAAGGGTGCTGAAATTTCCGAGAATGCAATTATGTGGAATGCATTTAACACAGTTCTCACATGGGGCATACACCAAAGTGATAGAACACTTGTTTGTATGCCTTTATATCATACAGGGGGTTGGAATATCCTGTTGATACCAACTCTAATTGCCGGAGGAAGTGTAATATTTTCAGAAAATAATTTTGATCCTGACGAAATTATAAATCTCATAGAAAAGGAAAGAATAACTATATTTATGGGTGTACCAACCATGTATGAGAAAATAGTGGCAAGTAGCGAATTTTATAAGAAAGACCTTTCCAAGGTTAGAATGATATCTGGAGGTGGAAAACTCAGAAAAGAGACCTATGAAAAGCTTTTGGAAAGAAATATTAAAGTGTTTCAGGGTTATGGATTAACTGAGGCTGGTCCTAATAATTTTTACATTTCTCCAGAGAACCAGAAAAAATTCCCGGACTCTGTTGGAACTCCATGTATATTTGTAGAAGTAAAACTTGCGGAAGATGGTGAGCTATTAATCAGAGGTAAACACCTCTTCTCCAGATACATGTTCGGAAGCGACATTGATCCCTTTGAAATAGATGGTTATTTTAAAACAGGAGATATTTTCAGAACCAATGAGCTTGGATACTATTTCTTTGTGCAAAGGAAGAAGAATGTGATTAAAACTGGAGGAGAAAATGTCTATGCAACCGAGATAGAAGATATCATTCTAACATTACCCTATGTGGTTGAATGCTCTGTTATTGGAATGCCAGACAACTATTGGGGTGAAGCGGTAGTTGCCTTTGTGAAGACTAATGAGGTAAAATCAGAAGAACAGCTAAGAAAAGATCTAAAGATGAAATTATCAGGTTACAAAGTTCCTAAGAGGGTAATCTTTGTTAATAATTTACCAAGAAATGCTGTAGGTAAGGTGTCAAGAGAGGAACTGGTGAGATTATATGAAAAAAGTGTACATTAAGAAATTTGCAATTTATGCTTCCGAAAATGTGATGACGGCTAAGTCGATCAGCGAAGAAACTGGCATACCTGAAGATGTTGTAAGGGAGAAACTGGGAATAGTTTCAAAGCCTGTTGAGGAAAAGCTTTCACTTTCAGATCTCAGCATGAAATCAATTGAGAAAATAGTTGGGCCGGCCGACAGTTCTCTTAAAAGATTAAAATATATTGTCTCAGCAGGATCAGATTTTAAGGATAAATACATATGGACACTTGCACCATCACTGGCATCTAAACTTGGAGTAAAAGAAGCTCTATCTTTTGATATATCCTCTCAATGTGTCGGAAGTTTAGTTGCACTCGACATGATGAAATCGAGGATCTCATCTGAAAGCAACTTTGATGCGCTAATTAGCATCGCTACAAAGCAAAGTCATATTGTGAACTATAAGGACAGAACAGGTTCATTCATGTATGATTTTTCAGACGGTTCTGGAGCAGTACTCATTTCTGAGGAAAAAGGTGAATATGAAATATTACAGAGTGCATTCCTTACAGACGGATCGTTCTCTGATGTAGTATACGCACCCTTTGGTGGTTCATTCATTTTAGATAAGGATATCTGGTCCTATAAACTTACTGTAAGTGAGGAAAAGGCCTGGAAAGAAAGGATGGCTGATGCAACACTGAGGAATTTTATAAGGGTGATTACAGAGGCAACAGTAAAATCAGGTTATGACATTAAGGATATTGATTACCTGGCATTCCTTCACACAAAGAGATCATTTCACCGTGAAATTATGGATGCCCTTGGAATAGATAGGAGTAAAAGTATATACCTTGAAGATTATGGACATATGCAGGGGGTAGATCCATTTATTTCACTCAAATTGGCAGAAGAAAAGAATCTTTTAAGGCCTGGAAATCTTATATGCCTGGTTTCGGCCGGGACAGGATGGACATGGGGTGCAACTGTAATATTAAAGGTTTAATAAACGGCTTATCATTGTAAATGACATGAATCTCTATCCAAAGACCAAAAAAGGTCAGGAAAAATTCAACAAGATTATTAAAAGTTCAATAGAAACAATTGCTAAACTTGGATATTCAAATGCAAGTGTTGGAGAAATAACAAGAAATGCTGGTGTGTCATATGGGCTTTTTTACCTTTATTTCAAGGATAAGGACGATCTTCTGGAAGAACTGGTTAAGAAGTATAACCATGAAATGAGGAAATACATTCATGACAGTATAAACGGAATTGAGGGTAGAATAAATATAGAAAAGAGAGGTTTTCGTGCCTTTATTGAATGGGTTAAGAAAAACACACATCTGTTCCAGATTCTCCTGGAGGCAGAGATACACAGACCTGAAACTTACAAATGGCATTACAGGATGCTTGGAGATCATTATGCGAAGTATCTCAAGGATGCTATGAAAAAAGGTGAAATTAAGGATAGAGATCCAAATATACTTGCATATACATTAATGGGCACAGCTGACTTTCTTGCTAGAAGGTTTATTCTCTGGGATAATGATAGCAAATCAGATTTTCCATTCAACGAGATTGACAGTCTAATAGAAAGCATAATGAAAAATTAGAAAAGAGTTCACCGGAACAAAAATTTATTTTTGTAATAAATTCCAGTTTAGAAAAAGAATCCTCCATTTATGTTTATAACCTCTCCATTTATATATGAAGCTTTTTCAGAGCATAAAAAAGAAATCAGTTCAGCAACTTCCTCAGGTTTTCCAAGTCTACCGGATGGAATCTTATTCTCATAATCTTTGAGGATTTCTGCTGGAATGGTTGAAATCATTTCCGTATTTATTATGCCTGGACTTATAGCATTTGAAGTTATGCCATATTTCCCAAGTTCTCTGGCCAGTGTTAGTGTCAATCCTACAAGTCCAGCTTTTGATGCAGCATAATTTGCCTGTCCCCTGTTACCGTATCGACTTATGGACGAAATATTAATAATTCTTCCAAAATGGTTGCCGATCATACCTTCAACAACCTGTTTTGTACAGTTGAATGCACCGTACAGGTTCACCCTCATCACCTGATCCCACTGCTCATAAGTCATTTTTCTTATTGTTGCATCCCTTGTAATTCCCGCATTATTTATCAGAACGCTCACTGATTCAGTTGCTGTTTCTCTCCTGATGTTATTAAATAATTCCACTGTTGATGTAAAATCAGTAACATCAGCCATCATTCCTAATATATTACCATTTGTTTCATTCTTAAGGTCTCTGGCGGTATCAGCTACCTCATCTTTCAAATCCGCTAGAACTACAAAAAATCCGTCTCTCAAAAGAGATCTGGCAGTACTTTTTCCTATTCCTCCATTACCACCTGTAATTACTGCAACTTGTTTATTACCTGACATGTATGTCATATATCTTAAAACGTTCTTAAAGTTTTCTTTGGACTTAACTTTTTAACTTAATCCCGAATCGGGAAGGTTATGAATAACGTTGAGCATTGAATTTAACATCAGTTGAAAGTCTGGTAATTTCTAACTCTAATTTCATTAAAAGACACTTTCACGATAATCATGAATTTAGAATAGTCTATTTTAGCAAAGGAGTAATCTGAAAATGGTGATTAATAATTATAAGTGAGATTTCAGGTATTGATGAAGTTCTCTTTTTTGTTGATAATCTGGCAGAAGCAAAGGAATGGATCAAAGTGTTATTAGAAAAAGAGCCAGATTTTCAAAGTGAAAATTATTATTCTTTTAACCTGGGATTTTGTAAAATAGGACTACATCCATCTGATAGTAAATCAAGTTCTGGTGTAGCAGGGCAGGTTTCTTACTGGAAAGTGAGCAATATGCAGAGTGCTATTTCACACTTTATTGACCATGGTTGCAGGTTGTTCAGGGGGCCAATTATTGGGGTAGATGGAGTAAAAATATGCCAGCTGATTGATCCATTTGGAAACGCATGGGGTCTCATTGAAAGTGTGTGAAAAAATATTTCACTGGATAAAAATCAATAGTTTAAGAAATACACAGTTGGATTTTTAATTAATAATTACTCTATGGGATATGATTCCAAAATGTTACATTATTCATTAACAGTCTAAATCATTATTAAAGGTCAAAATTTCCAGATATTAGTGTTTGTAAACAGTTTCTTAATAATAAGAATTTATAATTTAATTGAAATTTGTTTTCCTTTCCATTTTAAAATCAGGTTGATATACAAATAATAGTAATATGAATGAAAACAACATAGCAAGAATGAAACCCGTTGCCATAAGGTATGAGTTGATATTATTCTGACCATCAAAAAGGAAAAACAAACCATCTATACCGGCGATCAGTACGGATAAAAAAAGGCCGATAGCGGATGCTAGTATCTTTTTTTCTCCAGATCCGATTGAAAGAAATAGTATCCCTATGGATATAAGTCCGATGAGTATTCCAAGGAACATATGAACCATGACTATGGGAAATCCTCCATACGGTCCATAGCCCATCATGAAGAAAGGAGATGCTGCAGGAATCGATACAAAAAGATTTATATACATGCCTAGAAGAAATTGAATAAATAGGAAAAGGAATAACATGATCACCATAGAAGGCAAACCGTTTGTCATCATTTTTTTCATGGGCATCATGAATAAATATAAGTAAGAATCATTATTAAATTTATTTATTAAATCTAGAACAATAGTTAATAACTATGGTAAATGAATGCCTATCTATTCTTTGTATAGGTATTTTAGTCAAAGTTTTACCTTACTATTTTTCATAATTGTAATATTAATGTCAAACGGATTACACATATTTTTAAATCCAGTATATATTAAATCTCTTAATAAATAGAAGAAATAAATTTTTCACATTAAGCCTTAGATTATGTTTTTTTCGAGTCATTCGTGTCTATCAGCAATCCCGGAAAATTAATAGTTATATGAATATGACATCAGAATATGCGGAAACCGGGATTCGAACCCGGGTTAAGGGCTTGGGAAGCCCCTGTGATAACCACTACACTATTCCCGCTGCTAACGCTGGTATTGCAAATGGTTATAAAAGAAATTTGGTGGTACAGTACAATGGGCAAAATGCTTTAGGGAAGATTGTAATTATTTTTATTATGAAAGCAATGATCCTGGAAAAACAGAACAAGATAGAAAACAATCCTCTGAAGTATGAAGATTATGAAGGGCCAGAATTAAAGCATGGTCAGGTAATTGTAAAGGTTCAGGCAAATGGTGTCTGTCACAGTGATCTCCATATTATTGAGGGGGACTTTCCTCTTCCTCCAGAACTATTTCCTCTAATTCCTGGCCATGAAATAGTAGGGGAAGTTGTTGAATCAAAAAGTGATATTCAGATAGGTGAGAGAGTTGGAATAGGCTGGTTTTATTCTGCATGTGGGAAATGTGAGTATTGCATATCGGGAAAGGAGAACTTATGTCCA
>JAKBQK010000234.1 GCA_021835265.1 Thermoplasmata archaeon | reverse complement strand
CATATCACCCTCGTAAGAAAGAGCAATTATGTAACAATACCAGACATAATTCAACAAAAATTTCCAGAAATATATCCGAAGTCTACTTTTTATAAAAAATATATTGAAAGAAGATTAAAAAAGGCCTTGAAAATTAATATGATTACACTCACCTCAAGTGTGAAGGAGGATATAATAAAAAAGTACAATGTGGATTCAGAACGAGTATCAGTTGTTTATCCATATATTGAACCTTGGACCTTTAAGTTCACAGGCAATAGCCCATATTCGGATTCCGAAAAAACCCATTTGGTTACTGTCACTGATTTTGACCCTCGTAAAGATCTTACCCCCGTCATTAAGGCAGTAAATGAAACTACTGAAGCAGAGCTGTATGTAATAGGAAGTAATCCATCTAACAGCTCTTTTGAGGAAAAATACAGAAAAATGGCAGGAGAAAATAAGAGGATAAAATTCCTAGGTAGAGTTCCAACAGAGACACTTGTAAATTATCTTTCACACTCCGATTTCCTGATCCATAATACATTAGACGAAGGGTTTGGGTTTACACCTTTGGAAGCTATGTCTTGTGGCGTAACTCCGATAGTTCCTGAATTAGCAGTTTTTAAAGAAACTCTTGGAAATGATGCGTTATATTTCGCAAACGATAACAAGATTTCGGTAACTCAAATTAAGGAAATTATAGAGAGACCCTCGATAAATAAGAAATCTGCAACTACACTTCTCGCCCGAGCTGGCCTTTTTTCTATGGAAAATTTCAGCAACCAACTAATAGAAGCATACAATAAATTTCCGGGTGTTAACTTTAATTATCATCCCTAACAAAGTTATACCCTGATAATCGGAAGAGGAGACTTTTTTAGGTTCCTGATGGACTATACTTTTTTTCATCAAAATAATTCATATTGTAAATGTTGCCAATAGCCAATATGGAAAAGTAGTGTGGTAAAATAATTAAAGCAGCCATATATCAATATTCTATGAAAGGCATTATCCTCCATGGGGGGAAGGGAACCAGGCTAAGACCTCTCACACACACCGGACCAAAACAACTGATAAAGGTGGGTGGCAAGCCAATCTCACAATGGGGAATTGAAAATCTCATAAGACATGGGGTAACGAATATAGCAATAGTTTTGGGGGACAACAATCCAGAGAAAGTAATTGATTATTATGGTGATGGATCAGAATTTTCTGCAAATTTTACTTACATCTATCAGGGAGAAGCAAGGGGACTTGCCGACGCCATATATAGGTGCAAAGACTTTGTGGGCGAAGACAGGTTTATAGTACATCTTGGTGACAACATTGTTCAGCACGGGCTTGAAGTTTTACTAGAAACCGAAGACGAAGCTGCTGTTCTATTGGCAAAGGTTTCAGATCCTTCACGATATGGCGTAGCATTAGTAAAAGATGGTAAAATAACGAGTCTAGTTGAAAAACCCAAGCAATATACCTCAGATCTGGCCCTAGTTGGAGTTTACTCGTTCACAAATAGAATATTCGATATAATCGGGAATTTAAAGCCAAGCAAAAGAGGTGAATTGGAAATAACCGAGGCAATACAAAAGTTAATTGAATTCGGAGAACGTGTAAGTTTCGCAGTAGTTGAAGGGTGGTGGAAAGATACCGGTACTCCAGAAGATATGCTATCGGCCAATATGAGGATATTGGATTTTTCAACAGATTTCAAGATTAATGGCAGTATTGAAAATACTAAGATTGAGGGAAGAGTATACCTAGGGAATAACTCCCAAATAATAGGTTCAACGATAAGGGGACCAGTTTATATTGGTGACAATACATTAATAGAAAACTCCTTTGTAGGTTCATACATGTCCATAGGAGACGGCTGCAATGTATCAGATACGGAAATTTCCAACTCCTTAGTTTTTGATAATTCAAAAATCCGAGAATGCAAACTAACCGATTCAATAATTGGCTACAACTGCCATATAGAGAAGAACAGGAGTAAACCTGAAGGGTCGAGAGTGATAACTGGAGAAGGTTCTTTGGTATCCCTATAATTTGGGTGAAGAAATGACAAAAAACACATACCAAAAAGGAGGTTTTCTTATTATTGGTGCAAGTGGACAGTTAGGCTCCGAGCTCATGAAGATAATTCCTGAAGCAACAGGTTTGTATCATATTGGTTCTGAAAATAATCTTTCGGTTGATATTACTAATTTTGTCCAAATAGAGGACATTATTCTTAAAAAGCGCCCAAATGTTATAATAAATGCAGCCGCGCTAACAAATGTCGATAGATGCGAAACTGAATTGAGAATTGCGAATGATATTAATGCAGAATCTGTGAGGCATATTGCAAGGGCAGCTGCAGTAACTAAGTCCTATTTAGTACAAGTGTCTACAGACTATGTTTTTGATGGAACTGAAGGCATGTACAAGGAAAATTCCGTACCGAATCCAATTAATTTTTATGGTTTGAGTAAACTTTTAGGTGACTGGGCTGCACAATCGTACGACTATTCACTTATAGTTAGAACATCGGGAGTCTTTGGGATCAAATCAAATTACCCTAGATTTGTTCTTTCACAGCTCCGAGATGGAAAGGAAATCAAAGCTATTAGGTCGTTCTACTCACCTATTCATGCTAGACTTCTGGCCGGAGCCATTCTTGAATTGATAGAATTGCGCAAAACTGGAGTCGTGAATGTATCTGGCCCGAGGATATCTAGATATGACTTAGCTACTAAAATCGCAGAAAGAATATCTGTATCTACGGACAAAATTAAAGAAATTGAATTAACTGATATGAAGTGGCCAGCTAAAAGACCATACGATTCATCACTAGATAATGCCTTGTCTAGACGCTTAATAGGCAACAAATTTTACGACATTGATTTGAATTTGGACCTGCTTACCGAGACATAAATACATTTATTTACCATTACCATACGTTTGCCATGCCATTCAAATTTGAACGAACTAACTTGTTTGATGTCATAATAGTTGAATCAAAAGCATTTACAGACGAAAGAGGACTTTTTAAGGAAATTTACAAAATTACTGACTTTAGTGACTCTGGGATTCCATATACGTTTGTACAAGATAATGTGTCAAAGTCTCAGAAAAATGTTTTGCGCGGCCTTCATTACCAACGGCCTCCATATGCCCAAGGGAAATTAGTTGGAGTTATGTTCGGGAAAGTATTAGACGTTGCTGTGGACCTCCGTAAAAATTCCACAACTTATGGTAAATATGTAATGGAGGAACTCAGTTTTGAAAACAATAAAATGCTTTGGGTACCTCCTGGATTTGCCCATGGCTTTTTAGCTCTTGAGGATTCTATAGTACATTATAAGGTAACGAACGTGTATAACAAAGATTCTGAGGGAGGCATTATTTGGAATGACCCTATTATCAAAGTAAAATGGCCAATCGAGCACCCATTCTTATCCAATAAGGACGAACTTTGGGGACTTTCTAATGGTGTGTACCTTTAAAGAGGCTCTGAAATCATTTATTATGGCCAACATTATACATCTCCAATGAAGGTTCTTGTTACAGGTGGGATGGGCTATATAGGGCGCATACTGGTACCTGAATTAGCCAAATTAGGGTATAACGTATCAGTTATGGACAGGAAATTCCTAAATTATGATGATGTGGAAACAGAATTCGGGGAATTAGGTATAACCTGCAAGATAGATGATATCAGATTCTGTGAACCAGCAGAATTAAAGGGATTCGATGCGATTGTAGATCTAGCAGCCCTTTCAAACGATCCATCAGGTGACTTAGAACCTATGAAGACATGGGATATCAACTATCTTGGAAGAGTCAGAATTGCAAGACTTGCCAAAAAACAAGGTGCAACGCGATATATCGTTGCGTCGTCATGCAGTATCTATGGGTTCCGTGAAGAAGTAGCAAATGAAAACACCCCTCCCAATCCTTTGACAGTATATGCAGAAGCAAACCAGGCGGTTGAAAGAGATAATCTATTTCTTGCAGACGACAAATTTTCACCTACAGCATTAAGATTTGCCACTGCATTTGGTTATTCAAAGAGGTTGCGCCTTGACATTGCAATAAATGCAATGGTTTATAATGCTTTAACGACGAAAAAAATAAAGTTAATGAGAGATGGTGAACAATATAGGCCCTTTATCCATGTTAAAGACATGTCTGGAGCCATTATCAGGAGTCTTGAAGCGGAAAGAGATCTTATTTCTGGACAAATTTTCAATGCTGGTTCAAACCAATTGAACGTAAAACTAAAGGATGTTGCTGAAATGGTTAGAGACTCGGTAAATGGATCTGAAATAGAATGGTATGGAGACCCCGATAAAAGATCATATAAGGTAGATTTCAAAAAGATTTCAGAAACTATAAAATTTATACCAAAATATGACATAAAATACGGCATTAACGAAATGATAAAAGAATTCAGTTCTGCAGATTTCAAATATCACGATGAAATGATTACGCTTTCTGTTTACAGGAAATTGATCGAGGCAGAAAATTTCCTGACGAAGAATGCCTACAAGGGAAGAAAAATTGGACTATGAAAAAGTGAAATGAGATATCTGCATGGAAGTAGCTGAAGCAAAACTGAATGACAAGTTTCTGAGCCCCAAGATTGAAGATTTAATTTCATTCTACAGCTTTTTTGGTAACAGGGGAGAACTTATTGATTGGATGAGGAATCGACCTAAAAATGAGCCAAGCATTATAAATGTTGATGGAGAAACTGATATCGTCGTTATAATCCCAACGGCTAATGTTAACTCTTCAAGGTCTCAGACATGTTCAAGAGAGATCTACAAGGGCTTGAACCAGATATTCGTAGAGAGTGTGAAACCAAGAGATTCGTACTTCAATTATTCTCATAATGTGAACTTAGGCGTACAAGAAGCGCTTAAATTAGATCCTGAGTGGATAATAATTTCCAATGACGACATGTTGCTACAAAATGGTCCAAATCAACTAATTACCGAGATAAGAAAACATGACTTTGCTATGAAAAACGTTTTATTTACAAATCCTCCTGGCGATTATCATTCTTTTCTTAGATTTATTGGGGAACCAACTTTCATATATTCCATGCTATCTGCAGCGCACCCAAACAGGAATAGACATACAAGGCTTAAATTATGGAGAAAATATCAACTTAAGTACATTGACGCCTTGTACTCTGGACCTTCTGGCTTCTTGAGTAGAATTACATACAGATCAGACTTAGTGCATTTGCTCACTGGTTCTTTTACTGTCTTAAGCATGAAATATGTAAGAAATCAGGAAAAACTCCTGGATGAAACATTTGTAAACGGGGGTGAGGATACGGATTTAAGCCTTAGACTTTATCAAGAACCAGATAAGATTGGTTATATAAATTACAAAGTGGGCGATCAAGTTGGTACTTCTTTAGGGTCTGGATGGCCAAGAATTTTAAGAAACGTTGTAAATGAAATTTATTTAAGTTATAAAATTGAAAAAGGAATCCTTCCGTTGAAATCATCTTGAAGTACATATTTATCATAAGATTTATTTTATTACTCCGCAATTGAGGTTTTAATGTTATCATGTTTCATGGTAATTAGGAATGGCATTGATCTTGGGTATCCTTTTATTGAAGCCATTTCTACAGCTTTACCTTTATGCGATGAATTTCTGGTTTCAGATGGTAATTCTTCTGATGGAACTTACGAAGCGCTCGCCAAATATTTTAGTAGTACGAACAAAGTAAAAATATTCAGAGACCAATGGGACAATTCCAGCATTAAGGGATCTGCCATTAGAAATGCACTGAACAAAGTCAGGAACAGATGTACTGGAGACTATATTCTTGAAGTTGACGCCAACGAAATAATACCTCCAGAGGATTATGAATTTATCAAATCTCTTCCACTAATTTATCCTGATAAGGAAATTTTCGGTTTCCCGTATTATCAAATTATGGGTTCTGAAATCCTCTTCACAGAAGAATTCAGGCTCAGGTTTGCCAAGAATAAAAAAAGTATCAAAGTAATGTGGGATGGCTACACTTTAGGACATCACCTAGATTTGAGAACTATGTTTGAGAAAGGTACGATTCGGAGGATATTAAACAGATTTCTCACCTCAATTCTGGAAGAGAGGGTCTCTGGAGGATTCGCCCCCGAGCAATATATATATCTACCTACCCCAATTTTCAGATATTATTCAATTTTCCCTGAAAATTTTTTCAAGAAAATGTCATCTAAACTATTCTTTCAACCAGATAAGGATTATACTAAGATGGTATCAAAAGAGTCAGATAAGGAATTAAAATCTATCTGGTCGGAATATTTAGAAACCAATAATTATTCCAAGTTCTGGGAGGAAGTCTATAATTTTCATGTTAGGAAACTAAAGGAAGGAATTATCCTTAATAAGGAATTCATCGAAAACAGAAGGATTCCCTCCACTTCACAACCACAAGCAATAAGGGGCCTTTTTGGAAAGAGAAGGTACGAACTTCCCTCAGAAATTGTGAATTTCAACTGATATTTGACTATGACGTAGCTTCAAGACAGGAATGGAAAGGTATGAAGACCGATATAGTACAATTGTGCCACGGGAGGATAATACCTGCTTACAGTAGTGCTTACGGATTAAGAGTAAGAAGATATTTGAGTTCATTTAACTCTAGAATTTTACTATCCGTTGGCGGTTTGGTGTTGCACGATGAGAAAGAGAATGAAGCGGTGCAATACAGATCACTCTTAATGACTGGTATTGCTTATCTCAAAGGTAATAGAGCCTTTGAAATCTTGCTTTCCAAAGGCTCTTTTCTTCGTGGGAAATATCTGAATACTGCTATGAAGAGGATTAGTTGTGCAAAAATAGTCATTTTTGAGGGGCCGTGGCAATTTTATTTATTTCGGGAAAAGTTAGAAGAAAAAATTGTCATTTACGACTCACATAACATAGAATCAAAATTAAGAAAAGGGAATCCCTGGGAAGGTTACACTTTTAAACTAGAACAGGAATTGATAAATCGATCAGATATGATAATTACAGTGACTGAATCAGACAAAGAAGAAATGATAAACCTTTATAATGCATGCGCTGATAAAATTATTTGCATACCTGAAGGCTTTATGACCACAAATCAAAAGTGGTGCGGTATTGATTCGAAGGAGTTCGTTTTCATTGGATCTGCTTATTTACCAAATATTGAAGCCGTTAAGAATTTGATTCTAATTGCTAAGGAGTTCCCTGATTTTAAATTCAAAATAATTGGGAGTGTGTGCGATTCGATTAAGAAAAGAGGAACACCTAAAAACGTAGAATTTCTTGGAATTGTTGATGAATTCAGAAAGGAGAAAGAAATTTGCAGTTCACTTGCCGCTTTAAATCCAGTAACCTCTGGCTCTGGCAGGAATCTTAAGATGAATGATTACATATCATATGGAGTACCAATTATTACCACTGAAATTGGAGCAAGAGGATTTGACCAAACGCTCAAGGATCATTTCATAATATCCGATATAGCAGGATTTCCAGAAAGAATTAGAGACTTGAAAGGAACAGCAGACAATCTGCTCTCAAATTCTGCTTTCTTCATTAAATACGCTGAAAGTAATAATTATAAAGCAACAATAGACAAGGCGTTTGAAGAAATTTCAAGTCTCTTGAATTGACAGAAAGATTCTTGAGTTTTATATTTTATGAGAAAAAGGTAATATGAAATTTCTAAATCAGTTATGAATACAATGCTTACCATAGAAGAATATGT
This sequence comes from Thermoplasmata archaeon, assembly GCA_021835265.1. Next base: position 338 of record JAKBQK010000234.1, on the reverse strand, counting down.
AAAACAGGGTCTATTCGCGAGAGATTCAATTAATGTAAAGCAAATTGCTAAGTTCGCCAGAAAACTAGAAGATATATTTAGCTCAGGCGGGAAGTTGATGGTTTTTGGAAATGGAGGATCTGCTGCAGATGCTCAGCATTTTGTGGGAGAACTTGACGGTCACTTCACAAGTGAAAGGAAAGCTCTCCCTGCCATTGCCCTATCAACGAACACGTCATCAATGACCGCAATCGCAAATGATTACTCTTACGATGAAGTGTTCTCAAGGCCTGTCTCTGCGCTTGCAACTGACAAGGATGTTGTGGTGGGAATAAGTACCTCCGGAAATTCCAGGAATG
>JAKBQK010000019.1 GCA_021835265.1 Thermoplasmata archaeon | reverse complement strand
ACATTAAAGCACCGCTGGTAGACGGATCAATTTCAAACTATGAATGCAAAGTTATTGACGAATTCAAAATGGGGGATCATGCAGCGTTTGTTGGTAAAGTGCTGGAAGGATACTATGATGACGAAAAAAGACCATTAGTCTTTCATCAAGGGAAATTTTTCCATCTTGGTGAAAGAATAAAGAAATAAATTGATATATATTTGATATCTTTTTGATCTACTTCTTCCTGATTGCCCTGAATACGAAAGCAATGACCCCTATAACGACAACAGCAGCTATAGCGTAAATTAAAGTTGATGAAAAAGAAACGGAACCAGTATGTGGCGGCGGGACTGTGCTTGATGTTTTAAAGAAGGTAAGGTTTACTGTTACACTGGAGCCATCCACTTTCACTGTTGTTGGTCCGGAGAAAGAATAATTGGCGTCGTTTGAAGACGTAAATGAATAATTGCCGTCAGGAAGCATGAAGCTTATTGTATTACCAGTCGAACTATTTGTCATGCTGTCTACAGTGACCGACCATGAGGTCCCGGAAGGTAAACCAGTTTCAACGAAAGAGACCAGATATTTAGTAACTGTAGACTTAAGCGTGAATGTAATATCCTTGCTTACCGAGGATCCATTTACAATAATGGTACCAGAAGCGGGTGATACTGTATATCCGGAAATCGAAGCAATGGTGAACTGATATGAGCTGTTTGCTTCTGTAAATGTTATGGTGTTCGTACTAGATTCATTGGTGGATCCATTAAAAGTAACGGACCAGGAGGTTCCGGTAGGCAGGCCTGTTTCAACAAAACTTACCGTGTAAGTTTTGGCAACTTCATACTCAGAGGGCAAAACAAGGCCAGTCTTATAGTCTGTATGATTCGAAACAGAACATGATTCGGATTCTGGGTCGAACATAATAAATGGCGTGTCGCTGTACATTGTAACCTGAACGCTGGTAGAGACTGGCAGAATTATATTCAAGCTGACATTTTTAACTCCCAAGTAAAAGTCAGCGGGATAAAACGATTCAGCATATACAAAACCAAAGTAATTACCAGATGTGGAACTGAAGTAACTGAATAACGAGGGGAGTGGTAAGCCATTCTGATTGATCGTCACAGTGGCTAATGTCACTTCAGGAATACTTATTTTATTTGATGTGACTGATGTAGAATTCAGAGAAATGGTTCCAACTGATAAGAACGAATAAGACAGCGAAAAAATACTGCCAATTTGAAAAGTTCCAGAAAACTTCGCAAAAATGGTATAGGCATAGAATGTTCCATTCTGTGCAAGGAACGTTAAATTCAGATCCTTTCCGGTACTATTAGTAACGGTAATTTCAGTCGAAGAAACATTGTATATTGAGTGAGAGTATTGGTTAAGGTAGTTAAGATCTGTTATCTTGGACGAACTTATCGCAAAGTCGAACAAATAGTCCCCTTTGACGTTGATTAGAGGGTTTGCTATCTCAATTGTGTGTAAATACAGAGGATAAATTGTAAAAGAGGCAGAATTTGTATTTATATCAGAATAAAAGCTATCGCAATATGATATTTGGGATAAAGAGTAGCAAGTGTATATGTGTAAGTACACTGAAACGTTCGCATATGGTGAAATAAAAGCGGTTGAATAGGACGTTGACGTAAATGAAATGTTACCAACCTGACCGTAAATACTGATTGAATGTGAAGACCCTATTGGAACATTCTGGATAGAAAGTGAGAGTGAAATGTTGTGGGGAGTGAGGAAATCCGCATTAACTTCTTGCGTAGATGATGTAATGTTATCAGTAAATGTTTGAGAAAGACAACCATTTGAGTTTGAATAGTCGTTTTTAACCTGGATTTGCGATCCAGATGAAGGAAGGTAAAAAGTAGCATTATTACTATCTATATTGAAAAATGTTACCTGCAGGTTGCCAAATAATGAGATACCAAAGTTACCATGAATCTGATCAGTTGCAGCAAATTCTGTGCTCGATCCTGCTACCGTTCCAACTGCGTCCACAGAGACTTTGTGTAATGGAACCGTAATATTAGCTCCTGAAGGCGAATCGAAACAAAATGCCAAACGGTAACTATAAAGCTGGGATGAGTTCTCAACATCTGCCTCAATTACAACTGGCCCAGACAGCGTTGTGATATTTTCACTTATCGTCCCAGATGTTGAATTATAGAAAAGATCGTTTGTAAATCCACAAGCATAAGACTGCTCGTATTCCAGTGAGATATCGATAGAATCAGAAACTCCGCTAAAGGTCACCAGATGCGTGGTCAATGATGGTGATGATGCCATTATGGACAATGGTGCCCCGGACAACGAAAAATCCTGATCCAGAGCATAGGCAAATAAATCCTGGTATGCATATCCATTTACTGTGTATGTTATCGGAACTATCAAGAGAATAGTATATGAGCCATTGCCCAGGTAAGCCACATAACTATTGTTTCCATTAAGCTGCATAGGCAAGGTATTCTGACATGTAATGAATGGATTAAGATCTGCCTCTTCTACAAATAATTCATCACTAGAAATAGAGTAATTAGATGAAACCGTGATTTCAACTTTGTAAAGCTCAAACTGTACTGAATATGAGGCTTTACCAGAGACGGTGATTGGAATACTTAACTGCGAGTAGTTGTAATTTAAAACAATTTTATAATCACCTTTGGGGAGGGCCAAGTAACCAACATCATAACTTTGTGAGAAAGAAATTGGCGAGCTTGTATTATTGAATGATATTGTCCCCTCAATACATGAGCCTGTGTGGTATACATTTGTGAATGTGAATGTTTGTTCAAACAAAGCTGGAAAATCAACACTGTATGTGTAATTGTATACATCAGATAAAGGGGTAACAGAAATATTTAAATTATAAAGTGTCACAAAATGAGAATTGAATGTATTGGGTGATACAGAGAAAACAAGCTTATAATTATAACCTTGGTAAAAGTAAGCATCTTTAAAAGAAGCCGTTGCAGAGGAAGAAGTGGTTGCTGTGGTTGTATAACTGGTTCCAGACGTACCAACCAGTTCGGTCTCCCAGTTCGCACACGAAAGGTTTAATCCAGATTCATCTATGGTAATATTATACTGCAAATCTGAACCAAGGCTGTTCATAGCAACACTACTATTCACTGCATTTAGACCTGTAGTTTGTTTCCCCAGGATGTTTCCTGGTAATCCTGAGGCCTGAACTAATTTGCTGCTGTCATGCATCGAATTAATTAACAAATTGTTCTGGGAGGAGTATTGGTGATCCTGAGAGACGTTTGTTCCAGATTCATTATAACCAACTGCCCCGTTCGACATAAGAAAGGATGCGAATGTAACGACAAACAGAATCACTGTAGCAACCGCAATTACTCTTTTGTTTACGATGGATATCATCGATGAAGGGATAACTAACAATATATAAACTTTTTTTAATATTATTTGTTAATAGATTAAGCAACCTTAAACGATTTTTATCTTGTTTATAGCGGACTGCAGATAATATAAATATCGAAAAGGTTTAAGCAGAACATTTAAGAGGAAGAATCTAAAAAGAAATACACATTATTCAGGTAGCTGTGTTCCGATCTTGGAAATTTTTCCTCATTTTAAGAAAAAAAGGAAAGGAAATGGCTCATCTATTCATACAACCAATGGGGTAAAACTTCGATTAAAACGTATCATTTAAGATCTTATTTTCAGCGAAGATGTTTCATCGAAAAGAATGAAATTCAACCAATTAAAAATATGCTATTGTCGGACCATTGTAACCTTTCTTATAAAGGCAGATATCTCCGGGATAGGACAGAGCAGTATAGATAATAGATTCTAGTCCATAGTCTTTCCTAATGTGTATGAGAACGTTATTAGGGATATAACTCACCTGGCTTTTATCTATTAATACATAGCTGAAGGAAAAATTAAGGCTTAGATTATCGTATATGAAGAAAGACAGATTTGCAGGCGTGTTCCAGTAAAATGAAAAAGCATTAGGATCATATGCCACATAAGGGAATAGATTATCAGATGTGATCATGCTCGCATTTTTCGGTATGAGGGATTTCATCTTTACCAAATCTTGATATTCTGGATTGAGCGAATACGAGAAAGCATAACCTGAATCAACTGTTTTTTCCTCGTTCAAAGGATCAAGTGGGCCAATTACTAGATTGAAAAGTACCAATAATATTAAGACAATTCCCATTGCATATCCGATTGCACTTTTGTGTTTTCTATAAAAACTGCTCAAAGATCTGGAATTATTCATTAATATGATTACCATAAACACAATAAATGCTATAACCACAGAGAGAAATACCCGAAGTGTTGGATAATAAAAAAACGTAAATTCATACACAAAAACTGCAGACAAACAGATTGAGATGGAATAAACGGCAGTTTTAAGCATAATATTGAATTTTGCAGGCTCCCGGTTCCCCTTTCCTATTGCAAGGATTAGCCCTATGAACAGCGCAGGTAGAGCTATAAAACTATACTGATCCTGAATTGTAGCATATTGGGGAACAACGATTATGGATTCATATAGCCAGGGAAGTGCGATCAGCAGGTGCCTGCGGTAGAAAAGCGGGATAAGCCCTAAAGAAGAATATAAAATACCCCAGTAAAGTATTGCAGATCCTGTTGAATAAAGGGAAAAAGATGTTGGATAAAGATTTTCAGGGTAGTTATTCCTGAGGATGCCGACCGCAATATTATTATGCAATAAGGACGGCAGGATTTCATACTGTGCCTCCTTGATTAAAAGAAAGATACCAACTGAAAGTGCTGACAAGAAAATTATTGAAATGCTCCTTACCGTCAGATAATTATTCTTAAGGTTACCCTTGGAAATTATATCTTCATAATAAAAGAACAGTAATATTCCTAATGCGAGAAGTGGAAATACCTCGAGTGTCAGGGATCCTATCACAATTACAGCTACAGAGGATAAGTATCTCTTTCTTGTCAGAAGAAAGAAAAGCGTTAGAATTTCCAGGGGTATCAATGACATCCAGTGGAAATCATACATCTGTGACGCAATAAACCCAACATTTGTGACATAAATTATTGTAACGAAGAAAGATTGCCGGTCTGTTAGCCCATAGTGACGTGAAATTGCATTCAGTGGCAATACGGAAATTGAAAAAAATATTGCCTGGGATATGAACAGGAATACAGGCTCACTGAGGTCCTGATATGCAAGAGAATAAAGGATGGCAATGTAAGTTGAATGTATCTCCAGGTGAGAAAGCACCCCATAAGTTTCAAAATCACCAGCTTCAAACAGCAGGTACCCATGGAAGTTATCTCCAAGCATCTGCATCTCTATACCAAGATCCCAGTTTGATGTGTAAAAGTCAAGATATCTCACGTAGGAAATAATTGACATGGCAGCTACAACAATAGGAATAATTATTGCGATGTATTTCTTCTGCTGCCTTGAGAGAATGCCCCCGTTACCTGATGCCTGATTTTCCATTTCAGTATTTCTGGATTATCGTTATTCTCTATTAAAAGGAAGGGAATCCCGGATCTTCAAAATGGAAATTTTTACCTGTAAATTGTTTTAATATATGGACAGGATTTCTGACCGTGGTACTGTTTCCCCTCATCTTCAAAAGATTCAGGAAGATAGTCAGAATCGGTATTGTAAGAGCGGCAATTGTTTCAGCGATTATACTCACTTATGCTGTATTTTCTGAATATCTACTGCAATACAACAATCCAGCATCCGGAGTTCATTCACTTTTTGACAGCCTCTGGTGGGTCATGCAGACAGTTACAACCGTAGGATATGGTGATACTCCTATAGTTGGTTTTTATGCCCGTTTAAACGGAATGTTCATTATGGTAGCAGGTATTGGCAGCATTGGTTTCATACTTGCTAACCTGGGGGTTAGCATAGTGGATTCACAACTGGCCAGAAGACTGGGGCAGGCGAAGACCAAAATGAAGCAGCATGTGGTAATATGCAATTACAACGATCAGGCATCTGAGATTGCTGAAGACATTATCACTGAAGGAAGATCCGTTCTTCTATTAACAAATACAAAACCTAAGTTTGAAGAATCAAACGTTGATTACGTGATCGGTTCATGCCTCGTAAGAGAGGATCTGATGAAGGCGGGAATCAACAAATCTGATTTTGTTGTCATTTTACCGGACCGAAAGAATGAATCAGAGGATCCTGCTGCAGTTGATGCGAAATCGCTGGTTGCTGCAATGACTGTAAGGAAAATGAATCCAGAAGCATATATTGTAGCAGAACTGTTGCAGCGTGCCAGTGAAGTGCATGCGCGGGAGATTGGCGTTGATGAAATTATCATCAGAGGGAATATCTCCGCGATGCTGATATCCAATGCGGTACTTAATCCTGGAGTTTCAAAACTTTATTCCGAGTTGCTTTCTGCAAACGGTAAGCTGAAATTCATTGAATCTTCTATTGAGTCCAATTTCATAGGCAAACCCTTCCTGGAGTTTAAGGAATACATGGAAAAAACAGGAAAGATAATTCTTGCCCTGCGAAAAGGTGACGACCTCTTGTTTTCCCCAGATCCGAAGAGTAAGATAGATGCAAATTATGCGATCTTTATTTCTTCAAATAAACCTTCGTAACAGCCTTTTAAATGTTATGTGGATTCTGAATATACCCTTAAAAGGTAACTTTTCTTTACATTAATATTGACAAAAACGTTAATAGCAGTTTCATCCTATATATTTTTGATGCAATCTAATGAAATAAGGTTAGCGGTTTCCACAGAAAAAGGTGCGTTTATCTTAAAATCTTCAAATTATCGCAGGAAATGGTCTGTCAGTAAAGGTTTGATGAGTGATCAGAGTGTCAACAACATAATATCAACTGATGATGGAAAATTATTTGCTGCAACACTTACAGAGGGTATTTTCCGCTCAGACGATATGGGCAAGAACTGGGGGCAGTCAAGCAGGGGTCTTATAGTAAGAAAGGTCTGGTCAATTGAACAGGATAAACATAATGCAGACAACCTCCTTGCGGGAACACAATATGGGCATATGTTCAGTTCCACTGATTCAGGAAACACATGGGAGGAAGTTGTCGGTTTATATGACGCCCCAAACAGGAACAATTGGGGAATTGATTGGGGTTTCGGAACCACTGGGTTAACTGTTCACACAATAAAGAGTGATCCAAATAAAAAGAATCGTTTTTATATTGTTGCGTCAGGTAATGGAACTTACAGGACTGATGACTATGGAAAAAAGTGGAAAGTCCTGAAAGACGGATTACTGGATGAATGCCCACTTGAATTTGGCCTCAATTCTTCTAAAGGGAAGACGATTTCCGTTGAAGCGGAGAAGAGGGAGCATTTACAGGGTGTTCATTCATGTACCCACAAGCTTGCGCTTTCTCCTTCACGACGTAACACAATATTTCAGCAGAACCATTGCGGCGTGTTCAGCAGCACAAATTCCGGGGACAGATGGTCTGATATAAGTCCGGAAAACAACAGGCATGGTTTCGGAATTACAGTTACGCCCGGTGATGTTGAAAATATTTTCACCATACCGGCAAACCAGGGGAGATGCAAGAAACACAATTCCTGCATTCAGGGGCAGTTAACCGTTCTGAGATCATCCGATGCCGGTAAAACATGGGATAGCCTTACAAATGGCCTACCTCCAAAAGTCCACAATTGCGTTCTTAGAGACTGTTTAACTAATGACAATTTACCAGAACCAGGTGTTTATTTCGGTACAACTACGGGGGAGGTTTATGCTTCCATGGATATGGGTGACACCTGGAAAGAGATCGCAAATGATTTACCCCGGATACAGGGAGTTTCGGTAATAGCCGCCTAGTATGTATTTAGCGATTCCTGACACACCCTTTTCACTAGGTAAATCCTTGAAAGTCGTTATTTATAACCTAAAAGTCAGACAAACTTTAGCATTTTCAAATCAGGCTCGATTTCTCTCTTAATTATCTCTTCTATTCCAGTTCCCTCTTCCTGCGCCTTCTTGCAGAGTTTAACAGTGGCTTCATGATCAATAGTTCTGCTCTGACCTTTTCTATTATAGATGACTATTTCACCAAAGTTCTCGCAATCTATCATGAATCAGCATTATAGCTGTGTTTTAAAGGTAACTGGTGTTTGGTTCTTGGTTTCCTTGCTTTTCGGTTATCATTTCAAATAAG
>JAKBQK010000241.1 GCA_021835265.1 Thermoplasmata archaeon | reverse complement strand
TGGCTGTGACATGACCAGCGGATTTCCTGGTGGCGGGACTAATCCAGAAGTTACATGAGGCTGAAAGTCATAGATTGAGGCATTAACCAGTAGAACATCATCTCTCCATCTTGGAACCACCGGGTACGGCTTTATGTATCTATGATCCTTTGAGAAATAATTTATGAATTCTGTCCTTACCTGATCAGGTGATAAAGGCCCTTTACCAGCAGGATTTCCAATGAAACCATAGGAGTCGCATGGAGGATCGCCGCATGTCACCCTGTCAGAACTCTGAGTCCAGAAAAAGTTTTTACATGATATGCATTGTTTTCTGTGAAAACCATTTTCCTTAAAAAATGCCAGTTGAAATTGACCTTCGCTTTCTATTTCATTATCCATATTCCCCCTATTCTATCCTTATCTTAAATTATTCTCATCTTTTTTATCAGGCTTTAAAAGAATTTTACATATTTAGGTATCTCAGGCTATTTGGCAATATGCATTTTTTAACTTCACAATAATATGTTAAGAAATTTTTAAAACCTAATATTACTTAAAATAACTACTTTTCAATTTAATTAGTATTTTCCAGAAACAAAAGAAAGTGACCTTTATGGTAATTAGAAATATCTGTTATGGAGATTATATGAATTCCTGCTCTTTTTTTCAAAAGCCCTGTAACCTCATTAAGAATCTCTGAAGGCTTCCTTGAGGAATCTATAGATGTTGCCTTTAAAATAAAAATTGCGTGCTGCCAGTGGTTAAAGCAATCAAGATTATTGAAGAGAATTGAGATCTGATCACGCTGAGATATGTCCTGATATATTATCTCCGGATCCCGTTCCATAAAGAAGGAATATCTATCAGGATTCCTGGCATTTGAAAGTACAGGATAAATATTATTTCTTTTCTCTGCAAGTCTTAAAAGTCCAGAAAATGGCTCAGGAGAAAATTCTACTGCGAATATGTGTCCATCTGGTGAAAGGTCTGATATATGACTAACTGTAGTTCCGAAAGAGGCACCCAGATAGAGAATTTCAGAATCCTCCAGTATTGGCATGCCTGAGAACCCATTGTATATGGCAGCGGAAAGCTTGCTTCTTTTTGGGTCCCAGAGTCTGTAGTTTTCCCCATTCATCTTCAATTGTCTTTCTCCATATACACTGTCCCTGTAATTAGAAGCTGTGTATATCTTTCCTTTTATTATCCTTATGTTCTGATTCAGGAACTTTTTTGGAAACATTATGAAAGTTCACCACATATTTCCTTAAAATCTTCATCGTCAGATGTGACAAAAAATATTGAGTTTTCTCCAACTTCTATACGTTGCTTTATTTTGACCTCAATCAGTTTCTTTTCTCTCAATTTGATAAACATGATATCCATATCCATAAGTTCATCCCATATACCAGGTTGTGGCTTTATTAGAACAGCAAGGTAAGGTGGCACTTCGCTAACAGTATATGCCTTCGCCTCGATTGAACTATCTGACTTCTTTGAGCTAGATACCTGTAAGAACATAGAGGTACATGTATTGGTCGATTAAAAATTCTCTCACTGTGTATAAGTTGATATCCAATGGAATGAAACTGGATTTAAACAATAAATGTATATAAGAAATTGAAATTATGACCGATTAAGAGGATGTTCAATGGGAAACAAAGAAGATTGCAGTTCATGCGGTAAAGGTCTGATAGGTGAGGGCTATTCCATATTCGACTGCCCTAACTGTGGGGAAAACATTATAGGAAGATGCAGAAATTGCAGAGAGCACAATACACCTTATACATGCGAGAAATGTAACTTTACGGGACCGTGAGGTAGTTAATATGGCAGATGTCGCAATTACATTTTCAGTTTTGCCCGAAGAGTCTGACTCTGATTTAAATCAGATGTCTGAAAAAATTAAAGGTTCCCTGAAAGATCAGTGCAGAATATCTAACCTTGAGATCAAGGAAATTGCCTTTGGATTGAAAAAAATAAGCCTTGAAGTTGTCGTGAGAGATGATGAAGGACAGCAGGATAAAATCGAGGAGATTCTAAGAGGCATAAGTGGAGTTGGTCAGGTAGACGCAGAAGACATGAGTCTAGTTTAAACCAGGAAATGACCCAGCTAATACTAGATTATTTAATCGAAGGAATATATTATTTTATCCTTGCCCTTATTGTTTTAATTTTTTTGTCTCAACTCTATCTTTCACTTCCTAGAAAGTTTAGGAAAAAATACATTGGTACACCGGATTTTAAAACTCTCGTGATACTCCCATGCAAGGGAGTTGACTACACATTAGATGAAAATCTGAAATCCCTAAAGGATCAAAGTTATGGAAACTACAAAATCATGGCGGTTATAGACTCAGAAGTTGATCCGGCAACTGATCATATCAGGAGTAATGGAATTGAATATGTTATTAACGAGTGTCAATCAGGAGGAAGTGGAAAAGTGAAGGCAATAGCAACAGCCCTAAGAAAGTTTGACGATTATGATGCATATGTAATTGTTGATTCTGATGTTCTTGCAGACAGAAACTGGCTTTTAAATTTACTTCGTCCACTAATAGATGAATCTAACGGTATATCAACAACATTCCCATACTTTGAGCCAAAAAATGGTTTCTGGTCTAAATTTAAAACCGCGTGGGGGTTTGTTGGAGTTGGTATGATGCAGTCAGATATTACAGTATTCGGCTGGGGAGGCTCTCTTGCATTCAGAAAAGGACTGTTTGATGAGAAGAGTCTAAATGATTTCGCTGAAGCTGTTTCTGACGACATGGCAATAACAGATCTTTGCAGGGCGAGGGAAAAGAAAGTAGCATATGTTCCCGAAAGCGTGGTTACCATAAACTCTCCAGACGATTGGCATGTATTCAGGGAATGGTCCATTAGACAGACTTCACTCCTGCTGAGTAAAAGCAGAAGTGCATATTATATAGGAATCCTGCTCTACGGTTCCTCAGCCCTACTATTTATAGGAGCCGTATTACTATCGGTGTTTGTTTCTGATTACTTCCTTGTGCTTTTCATTCCTCTTGTAATGAACGAGATCAAGATGTTCAAAAGATTGCGAAGCAAAGAGGCTATATACATACTGGTACAGATTCTCCTTCCATTCTTTTATGTTTGGAATCTTGTGGTTGGATCCAAAACCAAAGAGATTGCCTGGAGAGGAAACAGATATAGACTATACAAATGATATAATTTTAAAATAGAACCAGCCCATAGGGTATTATGAGTGAAGATCCTAAAAATAAAAGATTGTTCGGTACTAATGGTATAAGGGGGATTCCAAACGAAGATCTTACCCCAGAATTCTGCATGATGATAGGTAAGGCCATAGGAACATTTTTTAATGGAAAGATAGTAATTGGTTCAGATAACAGACTCTCTGGAGATATGATAATAAATGCAGTAAATTCTGGAATCTTATCTACAGGTTCAGAAACAGTTATGATTGGTGTCTTGCCAACCCCAGCTATTCAGTATTACTGCAAGAAACATGCATTACCAGGAGTGATGATAACTGCCTCTCACAATCCCCCTCAGTTCAATGGGATTAAGTGCATTGACAGTGATGGGACTGAACTTGAGAGGACGAATGAAGAGAAAATTGAGGAGATATATTATTCAAAAACGTTCAATGTATCAACCTGGAACAATATTGCAAGAAGTTTTCATGATAACTCAGGATTCGATCTGTACGTTAATGGAGTTATGAACATGATAAATGTTACCAAAATAAGGGAAAGAAGGTTCAGAGTTGCAGTGGATACTGGAAATGGAGCCGCATACCTTACCACTCCTGAACTGCTTTCAAGACTTGGAGCAACTGTGGTTACGCTTAATGCAAATCCAGATGGTCTCTTCACGTCAAGAGAGTCAGAACCGAAACCTGCTAATCTGAAGTATTTGATAGATCTCGTAAGATCAGGAGGCTTTGATTTTGGGATTGCCCATGATGGAGATGCAGATAGGGCTGTTTTCATAGACTCGGAAGGAAACTTTATCGATGGCGATAAAACATTAACGCTTTTCGTGAAATATTATATTAAAAAAGGAGAGAAGGTTGTAACACCTGTCAGTTCCTCAGATGCACTGGAGGAAGTTTGCAAGAAAGAAGGGGCAACGGTTATAAGAACAAAGGTTGGAGCACCTATAGTTTCCAGGACAATGATTCAGGAAAAAGCAAGACTGGGTGGGGAAGAGAATGGAGGCATAATTTATGGAGATCATCAGTACTGCAGGGATGGTGCCATGTCCCTGGGAATAATTATGGACATAATGGCCAAGGAACATAAGGATCTAAAAACCTTAATCGACACACTTCCACAATTTTACATTACAAGAAAGACAATTCCCGCAAAATCTGATTTTAGCTCGCTGGTGGAAAGACTCAAGAATGAATATACTGGATGGGAAATATCCTTAATGGATGGCATCAAGTTAAGAAATGGCCATGATTGGATACTTGCCAGACCATCTGGTACAGAGCCTATTATAAGATTATTCACCCATTCTTCAGATTTGAAAAGATCAGAGAAGCTATCTCATGATGTGGAAAATCTTGCAAAATCTTGATAATTACTTTGTTCTGCCTCAATTATAGAAATATAATGAAGACATCTTATTTTAAATTAAGTTCAGGATTAAGCTGTCACTGTGCCTGGACCCTATGCCCCATATTTTTCAAGTCTGTCAGTAAGCTGTAGAGCATAATCCATTACGTTTAATCCTCTAAGGGAAAAACCTGTTTGTGAACATGACTTTTCATTGAATGCTTCACTTTCCCTCTTGTTTAATCCATCTCCATAAAACATAATGGGAACAGGATCTCCGGTATGTTCGCCATTTACAGATGATGTAGAATGATCTCCGGTAAGGATGAATAGCGCCCTGTCCTTAAGACCCAGCAGGGGTTCCATTGCCTCATCGATTCTCTCCATTACCTTTTTCTTTAGTAGCGGATTCTTATCATGTGCAGCAACATCAGTAGCTTTTATATTTACCAGAATGAATTCGTAATTATCCACTCCCTTTGCCACAGCTTTAATTTTTCCCATATAGTTTGTATTTGTGCTACCTGTGATCCCATCAACGGCGATCTTCTCCATCCCTATCATCTCAGCAAGTCCCTTAATCATTGGAATTCCGATAACATATCCTGCCTTCATTCCATACTTTTTCTCGAACGGTTCGAGTTTTGGCGCACTTCCAGCTCCACGAATGAGTAATTCGTTTGCTGGTAGCTTTCCCTTGCTGATCAGATCCAGGTTAAATGGGTGAGAGTCAAGTATTGACCGCATTCTTTTCATATAATTTTTCAATATGTAGGATGTCTTTCTTCCCTCTTCTTCGATGAATTCAGGTTCGTTATATTCTCTACCTACTTCATGTGGATCCGTATCCCTGACCTTATCAGAGAGACCCTGACCCTTCATGAGTAGGGCTGCCCTGTGCTCAACACCTGAAGCAACCTGTATGGTAACATCATCAATCTTGAATGATATATCCTTACTCAATTGCTCAGTACTCTTATCTATACGCCCTGCTCTTCTATCGGTTATAATTTTTCCATCTCTTGTGGCATAGTTTGCCCTGAATGCAATATCTCCCGGTTCCACTTTCATCCCAAGCCCCAGTGCTTCAAAGGGACCTCTTCCAGTGTAATATTTCTCTGGATCATATCCCAGTATGGATAAATGAGATGTATCAGACCCGCATACAACTCCTTCCCTGAAAGGATGCATAAGACCACATATGGAATTACGGGCCATCCTGTTCAAATTTGGCATATAGGCTGATTCCATTGGGGTCTTATTGTGAAGTTTTGCAGATGGCCTATCTCCGAGACCATCCATTATTATGAGAACAACAGACTTCCTTTTACTCACGTGCCTTCCTCCCATGATTCACTGTATCTGATCTGCTCTTCAGAGGATTGATCAATTTTGATTCCGAGGCTTTCCAACCTGATCCTGGCAACATCCTGGTCTACCTCATATGGTACCGGATATACCTTGTTCTCAAGACTCTTGTGGTTCTTTAGGAGATGCTCTGCTGTAAGTGCCTGTATTGCGAAGCTCATATCCATTATTTCCACTGGATGTCCCTGTCCTGCGGCAAGATTTACCAGCCTTCCATCGGCTATAACGTAAATCTTTTTTCCATTCTGCAGTGTGTATCCCTTTACATAATCTCTTACCTGCTCACTCTCTTTGCTCATCGTTTCCAGTTTATCCAGATCAATTTCATTGTTGAAATGTCCTGCATTAGACAGTATTATGCCATCCTTAGCGTTTGAAAGTGCTTCAAAATCAACAACGGACTTAACCCCAGTCACCGTTACAACCATGTCAGATACCTTAAGTGCTTCCTTTATTGGCATCACATCATACCCTTCCATTGTTGCCTCGTTGGCCTTCACCGGATCGACCTCTGTTACTGTTACCCTTGCACCCATGCCTTTCATTCTCAGTGCAACTCCCTTTCCACAGTATCCGAATCCAACGACAGATACCCTCTTCCCGGCAATAAGTATATTTGTCGCGTTCATTATACCATCAAGTGCACTCTGTCCTGTTCCATACCTGTTATCGAACAGATGCTTCATTGATGCATCATTAACATCAAACATTGGAAATTTCAGATCACCTTTTTTTTCCATGTTCCTGAGCCTATTCACACCGGTAGTTGTTTCTTCATTTCCTCCAATTACGCCTTCTCTCATTTCTGATCTGCTGGTGTGTAACAGCTTAACTAGATCTCCCCCATCATCCACAACTATCTGTGGCTTACTGTCTATTACCTTGTTGAGATATTCGTAATATTCTTCCTCTGTTTCACCCTTTCTTGCAAAAACTTTCATTCCGTAATCTTCCTTCAGGGATTTTACAACTGCATCATCCGTGCTGAGAGGATTGCAGGATGACATGGTTACATCAGCTCCTCCTTCCTGCATGAGTAATGCAAGAATTCCCGTCTTGGCTTCAACGTGCAGCGCCATGCCGATTCTGACACCCTTGAATGGCTTTTCTCTTATCATTCTATCGCGTATACTACTTACAACCGGCATATGTGTTCTAGCCCAGTCCAGTCTCATATATCCATTACTTTTCATTTCCATTCCCTCTTAAATTTTGATGGGTCAATCTTAAGCAACAACCCACCTTTCATAATCCTCACATCAAGTATAACATTTCTTATTTCCCTATCTGTGGTTGGAGAAAGTATTCCGCCATCCTCGAGAAACAGATCCCCAATAAACATATACATTTCGTCTACAAATCCTCTTTGCAGAAATGCCTCTGCTGTAACCCTGCCTCCCTCAACGAGAACTGACCTAATTCCCTTTTCATAAATGAGTTCCAGCGATTTTTCAAGATTGAAAGGTTTACCACAGTTTACATACTCTATATTTTCTTCATATTTCTCACTTTTTTCAGAGTTAAGTATTATGGTTTTTCTCTTTCCATCCATTACCCTGTAATTTGGAGTGAGACTACAGCGTGGGTCTATTATGAGTCTAATTGAGTTTTTATTGTTAGGCGCGATCAGCGATGGGTTATCCTTGATTACTGTTCTATACCCAACCAGTATTCCATCTGAGTTATTTCTTAGAGTCTGGACTCTTATGTTATCCTCCTCAGATGATATATATGCCCTTTCCCCTGAAATTTTTGAGATGTAGCCGTTTATGCTCTGTGCCATGTTTAATATGATATGAGGTCTGTTCAATGTTTCCTTATATTCCTTCATCCTATTCTTTTTTTACTTTTAGATTTCGTCGAAGCGATACTTCTGGAAACTTTAGTCCTGAGAATTTTAAGACTCTTCATGTTAACCTGCATGAATTTCTATCCTCATCCAATACCATCTCTTTAGACCAGTTTCATTGAACGTATTCAAATATTGAGATGAAATTGATTGGGATTATTCCAGCAATTACTGAACCTATTTTTCTGAAAATGGCCTAAACTGCTTTGCATCTTTCTGTAGTGTCAGTAGTATTGTATGTGTGATTATATCGATCTATCCAGGCTTTAATGAAAGATAATTTTTAAATTTGAGGCTGTGGAACCCGAATTCATAAGATTTGGAATGTAAATAGAATCTGCTTTTAGAAAGGCAGAAGAAAGGTTTTACTTATTGCTGGTCATTATGAAGAGATTCTGAAAATAGGTTGTGAATATTAAGGATATACGATGAAATAAATTGTATACCTGAGTTTTAATCTGAAATGTAATTTTATTGAAAATCCAGCCTTCAAAAAAAAATAATCGAT
>JAKBQK010000257.1 GCA_021835265.1 Thermoplasmata archaeon | reverse complement strand
AATAAATGTTACGGTGTTTTTTGGGAGGTTAATAGAAATCCTCCGCACCTATTCTATCAAATCTCTGTATAAAAGAAATGCAATAAGCGTTTCACATTTAAGGAAGAATAATTATTGGAATGATGGGAAATATCTTTAATACTTTTAACCATTCATTCATACGTGTCGGATGTATTGACCAAAGAGCAGAGACATTACAATATGTCAAGAATAAAGAGTTCGAAAACTTGGCCGGAACTGAAACTCAAACAGGTTCTTGAATCTTTGAATTTTGAATATCAGCCCTCTGGAATATACGGAAAGCCGGATTTTGCCAATAAAAGTAACCGGGTTGTGCTCTTCATTGACGGGTGTTACTGGCACAAATGCCCTTATGACTTCGTCATTCCGGAAACAAGAACAGAATTTTGGTTGCAAAAGATAGAAGGAAATGTTAGGAGAGATAAAATAGTCAATAAGAAGCTGGAAAGCGAGGGGTGGAAGGTTATAAGAATCTGGGAACATGATATAAAAAAATATCCGGGCAGAGTAATTTCTAGAGTCGGAAGGATTCTGAAATCAAAATAGTTTCTGTTGTATCAAATACGGTTCTGACCTCTGTGGTCTCTCCAGCAGGGTCCTAACTACTTCCTTTGCAAGAATCTCAATAACAGGAACTGCCACCGAATTGCCGAATTGTTTATAGGCCTGTGTATCGGAAACTGGAATTTTAAAGGATTCGGGAAATCCCTGCAGTCTTGCGCATTCTCTTGGGGTGAGCCTCCTGGGATTCCCAGAGTTCTGCGGTATAAGTATCTCACTTCCATCCTTATAATAACGTGCTGAAAGTGTTCTGGCACAACCATTAAAATCCACCAAACCAAACCCAAAACCGTTTCCCTTTGCACGGTGTTTTTCTGCATATTTCTGTAAATATTCCCACATGTGGTCAGTCAGGGTATACCTGTCAGGGACATTTTTCTCAAGAATATCAGTTATTTTCGGGTTAAGTTCCGGGATGGGCGGAAACTTGAAATTGATTTTTCTGTCTCTGAACCCAATCATAAATATCCTTTCCCTGTTTTGTGGAACAAGAGATTTAGCATTGATTACTTTGTAGTAAAATGAATAACCCAGTGCTTCCAACGACTCACGAATTACGACAAAAGTTTTCCCCTTGTCATGGTTCTCCAGATTCTTGACATTCTCAAGAAAATACGCATCAGGTCTGCTTTCTTCTAATATTCTGACTATTTCGTGGAAAAGTGTGCCCTGGGTCTTGTCCTCAAACCCATGTGGTTTCCCCAACGCGTTCTTCTTGGAAACTCCGGCTATCGAGAATGGTTGGCAAGGAAATCCTCCGGCAAGGATATCAAAGTCAGGTATATCTGTTGATTTTACTTCCCTTATGTCCCCGACAGTAAGTTCACCCTGCCCGAAATTTTCGTTATAAGTTATTTCACAGTTTTTGTTGTATTCGTTTGACCACACACATCTGGCACCTGCATGTTCAAATCCCATTCGGATTCCACCAATACCGGCAAATAGATCTATAAACCTAAGCTGTTCCATGGTTATTCACCATAAAACTTTGAAGAAAGTTCTGTACGAAACCTGCCTGCCATATCCCTAATCTCCTTGGGAAGTTCTCCCATTCCCCTTAAGGCATCCTCAGTCAACGTGGTTCTGTCGAATTGCTTGAACTGATTATAGGACAGTTTCACGGTCTGGGTACTTTGCCCACCCATCCCAAGGCCACCTGCCTGAAGATTCCAACTTGATGTCATAATAATATCACTGAGAGTAATATATTTCCAGCCTTTGAAATAACCGGAGTTGTCCATCTCTCTAACGAGATAGATAGCGTTTGCGTCATTGGGAAGTGCAAGTCTGAGAAGCATCATGATTCTGCCAGCATCAATACCAAAAAACAGCTCATCTCCGTTGTTACCGGGAAATTTCTCTTTTATCTCCATGGGAAATATATGTTTCTGTGATAGACTAATCATAAAGGCATCTACATCGTAAGGATCGTTCAGAGGCTTTTTTAACACCCCCTTAAGGAATCCAAGGTAAAATAATTCGTTCAACAGCAGTCTTAAAAGGATACTTTTGTCGAGCTTTTTTATATTCTTTTTCACCTCAGGGTCCCAGTTTCCGCCATAACTGGGTCTTCCGCGATCACCTTCCCACTTGCCAAAGAATTCTGGAGAATCAATCTTGCTGAATTCTCCATTGCTGAAGTGATAAAATGTCCAGTATATGTTTTTGAAATTCCTGTTCTTGATCTCCTCGTACGGTAGAGTGCCACTTGTTGTGCTTATAACCACGTAAATTATTCCAATTCCTGCATTGTTCAAAAATTCGGAGTTGGCGTGAAACGGTCTATATTTTTCCATAAGTAATGCCCTAAAATCAGTGTCCGTAATTCCCGATTTCAACACATAGGGATGAATAAAAAATGCGAATCTGAACTTGAAAAAATCTGTGTTTTTTGGTGATATTAACCAGCACCCATGCATAAATTTTTCTCCTGCATCCTTTCCAAAAGTTCCATTTTCAACTTCCTCAGAAAAGATAGTCTGGGCTAGCAGTCCTTTTGCCTTGTTTCTTGGCCAGAAGTTCTCAAGGATACTAACTATATCATCTGAATTATTCATTTTGGTACACCTTATTTTCCTTCTCCTGAACTCTTCAGATACAATAGATTCATCCGATAATAATATTTGTGCATCCCGGGTGTAATATCCATCTATTTTCTTCTTGATCGGTGTGATAAAGCAAAGGTTGTGTAAGTAGTTGACACTTTAATAGAACTTTGACTTGCCCACTCGTCTGAGCAATAAATGACCAGATGCTGAAACTTCGGAAATGTGGTGTTGCAACCGGTGATAAGGACGTTAGTAGATAATGTGATAAGGTGATTGAAGATAGATGAAATATGCAGAGAAATGAGTGGCATGACCATGTTCAGAACCAGAACATTAAATACTACCATCAAGAAAATAGTTAGTAAGTATCTTTTTTCCATGGATACCAATATAGAATCCACTTAAAACTTTCAATAAAACCTGACATTGTTTTCCCTAACGACTAGTTAGCTGTGTTTGTAAATTGTTGTTTATTACATATGCGTGTGTGTAAAATAACAGTAATACCTCTTACAATACAGATTACTGATAAGCAAAACTAAATGGAAACAAAGAGTAAGGGCATCAAAGTTAGAAAAATTCTAGAATCCTCATGATGGAAAAATGTTACGATGAGGGAATCCGAGATTTTATAGGAGATTATTTATTTACTATTTACCAAATCTTACTAATTCATTTCACAAAGCGTAAAAATATGAAAATTAGGGATTATTTTTAAAAAAAATTACCAAAGTAAAGCCGAATTTAGTCAACATTTTTCCAGGAATCAAATTCTTCTGGAAGTAATTTCATTATTTCATCGCACGAACAGGAATAGAGATCATATGTAAGCACCAATTGTTTAAGGATTGTTTTTAGCCTTCTGAGATTGCCACCCCTATTCTTTCCCTGTGAACCCTTCTTTGGTTTCATTGTTTCTCTGTCAAAATAAAGTTCTGTAAATGTTTTTATAATAGAACTGTTAGAATAGAAATCTATCTTTGATAATGCCTGTTCAACATAATCTCCCTGTATATTTACTGGCCCATACAGGAAAAGCATAGAAGCATTTTCTCCATGTAGTGACAACATGTCATATGGCATACGTATGAGGTGCCTGTACTTCTTTCTAAAATCCTCAGAAAAAATATACCTCACATCTTCCATGGGATTAAGCCTTCCAAATTTATCTGTTGCTAGGTCTTCAAACCACGTATATGCAATCCAAGTCCATATACCGGGATTGGATGTTATCTGTTCTCTTACAATATTGATATTTGAAAAAGTGTTGATTAGATATTTTGCAAGATCAAGCTTTGTTTTAAAATCCATTTTTGTTAGAATGTCGCATGAAATCGGAAATTCACTTGAATATTCATCTTTGTTGAGGTCAGGTTTAGAATAGTTATTGCCGTTTTTACAGTCATTTATAAACTTCATAAATATTCTATTTCCTTCAGAGTTCATCACTCTTAGCTGTACCATTTTATCTACCTCCAAAAGAACCAGCATTACTAAGTGAAAAGATGTTCTCAGAGAATTTTTCCACGATCCTTTCAATTGCATCCAGCTGCTGAGTGAAGTCCGGTTCATCACTATCTTCAAAATCATTCGTGAGAAAATCTAAATCCTCTGTCTTTTCTAATGAATTTCTTAAAAAATGTAACCACTTACCTCTATAGCTATCATTGTCGTCTTCATCTTCAAAGACCCTTTCAAAAATAAACAATCTAAACATTATCTCCCTAAATACCGCTGGCAACACTGTGTGTCTAAAAAATGAATCATTCTTAATTAAATCAGATATTTCTGGAATTTCAGAATTCAATAAGAGTACAGCCCTACCTGTTTCGTAATCAAGTTTCCAAACCTGACTCATTCCTTTTATATATTTAACCGGCAATAGAGAGACTCTTGAGATGTCAGAACCACCATCAAGTGAAGAAAGTGAGGAAGAAAGACCAAGGATGACTTTAAAACCTTTGCGAGTATCAACAACATTGAGCTTAGAAGTAAATACAGGAAAATCACTCAATTCAGGAATTTTCTGATTGATTATATGCTCAGGAGATTTTATTTTTCCAAGACTGAAACGTTTTCTGATATAACTTCCTTTATAGACATCAATAAAGACCTCTGCATCATCTGGAAACTTGTATTCACTAAGGTCTACGCTACAGCTAAAAGCAACATCGGAAGTTCCAGGATTTGTGACATTTAGGCTTACTGAGTTCTGCCTTATTTTTATCCTGCCTGTGAAATTTACTCTTCTTATCATTCTCCATCAAACCCCCTTGATTTGATATCAACTATGAGATCTCTCCTTGAGTCGAAACCATTTATCACTATGATGAAATCTTTATCTTCTGCACGTACTTTTATTTTGTTTTCCCCTAATTCTAACATTTCACCCCCTTTAAATTCCGCTATCCTTACTGCTTCTGACCCAATTATGTAATCGAACTTACTATAATTTTTAAAAGGATCTCCTTCAACTGTGTCGTAAGCGGTTTTTATAGTAATTTCCCTGGGAAGAGTTTCTTGACCATTTTTTGTCAGTGTAAGTCTAAACCCTCTTTCATGCTTGACTAAATCAAATATTCTTAATGATGGTCTTGGAGGGGGAACTGGAGGAATGGGATTAACATGTTTAATCGTTCTAGTCTTATTTTCAGGTGCATAAAAAATATCTGCAAGAACATCTTTATCTTCATATTCCGGTATTTCTGATAGAATCCTCACTAAATCCCTTGGAAGTCCTTTAATGAATTTTAGGACTTTATCTGGTGATAAGTATTTGCCGTTTTTTAGTCTCTCAGTCCTCGGATTCCATTCCGTGTGTGAAGGATTTTCTGAATCTCCTAAAAGTTCCGAGGCTGGATCATCCTCTGCTATCAAAACCATGATCCCACTTGTCATTTTGAAATCAGGAATCCCTCGAATTACCTTGATACCATTTCGTATACAGTGCACTTTTTCATCCTTGAATGCTGAATTGGTGCTTATTGAAACGTCAACATAAGTTTCAAATTCTTTATCCAGATCTTTTCTGTTAATCCAAAATGGAATTCTTATCTTAATAATAGTGTTAGAATTATTGGAGTACTTTTTTCTAGCATCATATATGATACCCATAAAGGACTGCTCATCTATTTGTGGAAAATCCTTATCTGCAATTTTAAGAACAAAATCAGGATCTTTGCAGGATAATATCTCCTTATAAAGCTCATAGATTTTTTCAAATTCCTTAAAACGTTTGTCGGTTTTTAAAAAATTTTGTAGGATGAATTTCAATGAATTTTTGTTAATAATCAATTGTTCTCTCTCAGAATTTACTCGATCTTCTATCTTCACTTCAAGATTTCCAGCTGCCACTGAATAAAGATAGTTATCCAATACGTGATACACTATATCGGAATAAACAGATAATCTGTTCTCAAAGTCTGGGTAGGGAATGACAATGGAAAGTCCGGGACTTGTTCTCCGCTCAAGCTCAAAATATGTATGAAATTTTTCTATGATTGAGCTATCTCTTATTGGTTCAGACCCACTTGTTGCGAAAACCCCCTCAGGACTGTATGTCCTTTGGTTCGTATTGTGACGCTTCAGAAGAGCTCTTCCCATTATTAAAGGGTTATTATCTGAATCCGGCACACTTACTCCGAAGAACAGTTTCAGGCGTGAGAAAACGAAGAATGAATATTTACCTAACCCCCATCTTCCTCCTTTCTTCATATCCTTCCTTGTTGAACCATCTACCCACCAGAAGTTGCAAAAGTTACCATCACCCTTATCAACGCACTCCCTGTATGATGTGGGTCCTGTGAGTCCTGTTGTATTAAAATCTTCCACCGCAAGAAAATCGAACCCTGAATCGCCGAGACCTGAAGCCATTATTCCCGAACTAATAATGTGATCCTTCAACCCTAAAAATACTTCACCTGCCCCCTTAGATGCTCTACCGTATAGAAACCTTACAGTAACCTTTTCAACCCCTGGTAAAGCAGCATCAAGAGAATTCTGAACCGCTTCTCTCACAACTGACTGTAAAGGTATCTGCATAGTGAAAAATTCTTCCTCGTGCGAGTTATGAATGACTTCTCCTTCCTGATATTCTCTGAAATTCCACATTTTATCCCTCAAAAAATGTTTCTCTCCGCAGGAGACTTACTCTCATAGGAATTAAGGATTGAATCCTTCAGAAGTCTGTAAACATTTGAAACCGAAGATTTACCAGAACCATAAATAGAAGCTTCCTGCCAGAATCCATCAGTCATATATTGTCCAGCATTTTCTAGAATTGCCTTGAAAGTTTCTTTATCTCTTTTATTGTTATGAAAGTCTTGTGCAATGTGCACAGCATCAATAAATATTAGATGCATTACACCAACACCTAACGTTTTCATTAACACAGAAGATTTAGGATTTTGACGTGCTGAAAGTGGGCAGAGATCACTAACTGCCTGCCAGTATTCTCCAAGTATCTCAGCTACCCCCTTTGCCTGTATCATGGATAAGTTGAATTTTTCAACCACGGGTTCAAGACTGGATACTATAGTTGTGATTGTAGCTACATTTTGAGGAGATTTTTTCTCATTCGGTTCTTGCAGTTTATTCTTCCATATATCCAAAGTTTTTAGATAATCAGTAATTGACATTGCCACTGTTTTCCAACCCAAATCTCTTGAAATGATTTTTGGAAGTTTCTGAGCTCGCAAAGGGTCCTCAGTTGTGGATATTTTCTTTAGAACTAAATCTACAAGTTCGGTTCTCAACCCTTTTTGTGTTCTGTTTATTATCGCAAACTGGAGGGCTTCCTCATACTTGCTCATATTTGTGATTATAACTGGAAACTCAAACGTTAGATGCGATCCTTTTTTCTTGAGATCATCGTATATAAATCTTAATCCTTCCAAACGGTGCTGACCATCTACTACATACAAGTTTCCATTAGATGGAACTGTAAGTAATCCAAATTTTGGTGTTCCAGGGAATGGTCTGAACTTAAGCTCAGCATCTCTCACGTTTATTATTATCGATGTTGGTGACTGCCGATTATCCCCAATATATCTCCCAAAATCCTTGACGCGCGATGATGTCGGATTTCGTTGATATCCCTCTTCATTGCCTCCATTGTGGTATATATCTGGCCTAATTTTTGACACTGCCTCAGGTGAGCAAAGCTGTTCTGATGACATGATGCCTGTATAAAATACCACATTATGCTGTATTGTCCTAATCGCTAACAACTCTATTCCTTTATCATTTTCAGTTTCTGAATTTTCCATATAAGTGTAGGGTTTTCTACAATATAAACCTTTAGTTATCAACAACTATGTAATTTCATACCTTTAAAATTCAGAACCCTTAAAAACGCATATACGCATATTTTAGACAAATATTTTTCATCACACTTATAACCAACTTTCATTATCGCATAGGCATTGTAATTTAATTAGATAACTATTTTAATCCGCTCATACTGTATTTGACATGGGACGCATTGATCCTGAAAGAAAAGAAAGACTCGTAAATGATGTCAAAGAACGATATGATAGAATCTCCGATACCATGAATGAATTGTCGAGGAGACTCTGGGCAGGCAATGAATGCCTTTCCATAGGTCATGGCGGCATTGGCATCGTATCCATGGCAA
>JAKBQK010000573.1 GCA_021835265.1 Thermoplasmata archaeon | reverse complement strand
GGGAGAACTCTAGGAAGAATAAAGGAACAGTTAAAATATCTCCCTTGTTCAAAGTCTAAGGCATATTCTTCATTGGGAAATGCAGTGAACGTAGTAGTCGCGCGCATGGTTGCACGAGCATTGGTTGGAAAAGCTATTAGTGGGAATGAAGTGAAAACAAAGTTTACTATACAAAAAAATACGGAAATTCTGGAAATGAAACTATCTTCGTTGGAGGGTGATAAATACGTCTGTTGAATCAAATGATAAACAAATAGAAACAATAAGCATAAGACCAGACTCAGGGGTTTATGCCACTTATCAAAGGCTTAGTTATAGGCCATGGTATGCAGTGGCGGAGTTTGTGGATAACTCTACTCAAAATTACTATGATAATAAAGAGGCACTTCAAAATGTTTATAATATGGAGGGAGAAGGAAAAAAATTGAAAATAGTAATTAATTACGAAGAAGAAACAAATACCCTAGTGATTTATGATAATGCCAATGGAATGGAACTTGAAGAATTAAGAAGAGCAGTCGCATTAAACAAGCCCCCTCCAAACATAAATGGAAGGTGCGAATTTGGAATGGGTCTCAAGACAGCTGCTTGCTGGTTTGGCAAAAAATGGAGTATTAAGACAACAAAGTTAGGTTCGAGCAGGGAACTACATGTAACGGTCCAGGTGCCTGACTTAGTTATAAACAAAACTGAAGAAGTTATTGTCGTTGAAAACGAAGCAGATGAAAGAGCCCACTACACAGAGATTAAGATAGAACAACTATATAGACCACTAAAGGGGAGAACTCTAGGAAGAATAAAGGAACAGTTAGGTAGCATTTACAGGGAAGATCTAAGATCATCAGAGGTAGAGATATTGTGGAATGGAGATCATGTGACATTTCATGAACCAACTTTCCTAAGAGAAAGTTATGGAAACGGACAAGAAACTTTATGGAAGAAAAATATTTCTTTCGTCGTCAGAGCTACTTCCATACGAGAACCTTTAGGAGTCAGTGGATGGATAGGAATAATGATTCCTGGAAATCAGCATCTAGCTGGTTTTGCTTTACTCAGAAGAGGTAGGGTTATCATTGGAGGGCCAGGTGAAGGTTATAAGCCAACTGACGTATTTGGACAAGCAAATAGTTTCAGTTCTCAAAGATTGATTGGAGAATTCCACATGGACAATTGGCCAGTTACTCAGGCAAAGGATGCATTTGACTGGTCTGGAGATCTGGAGGAGTTGTTCATTGAAAAAATGAAGGAAACATGCAAGGAATATGTTGACAAGGCAGAGAAACACAGAGAAAGAATTCTGGGTGTTAGTAAAGGAGAAATGACAATGGCTTCCGAATCAATAATGAAGGTACTCTCAGACAAGAAATTCGAGGAAGCTATTCAGGAAGAAATTAATTTCCCAACACCTCAAAAATCTCCTACTCAGGTGAAAGATGACGCAAAGAAAATTGAAGCTGTTAGCAGCGGCCCTATAGAATTTACTCTTGATTTTGTATCTAGTAAATGGGTCTTTAGATTGCACTGGCAAGATCAGATTAGTGATGCAAATTGGATGGGGGTAGATTACCCACAGGACAATGAGATAAATATATATCTTAACATGGCCAACTCCTTTTTTTCTGAATTTTTAGAAAATAGCACAAATCTAAACGTTCTTCAAAAATTTGTAATTGCATTAGCCCTAGCAGAGAAACTTGCTCGTGTATCCGCGGTAAATGATTGTGTGTCACCTGGAGAGGTGAGGACAAAAATGAATGCCATCTTAAGAAAGGCATCTGAATTGGAGAGAAGAAATGGACATTAATTCTATTGGCATAGATCCGGTTTCTTTGCAAGGCGAAGCGCCATGGGCTGTCAACATCGATGGGGATGAATTGAAGCACCTTAGAGGGCGGTATGTTTCTAATGTTAACGATGAAGACTGGGATACTGTAGTAAGAACTGCTGCAAGTATTCTAGGACGTTGTCCAAGGCCAACAGAATTGAATAAATCTTCTACTGGCTTAGCGATAGGGAAGGTGCAAAGCGGGAAAACCCTTTCCTATTCTGTTTTGACAGCTTTAGCTTTCGACAACAATTATAGCGCAGTAATAGTCTTGGCAGGAACCAAAAAGCCTCTTCTTGACCAAACATACGCAAGACTTGATTCAGACCTTGTTGGTGGGGCGGCAGTCATCACCCCATTCAAGAATCCGACATTAGTGGACTCTGAAGTGATCGAAAATGTTGTTCACATTGGTGGTCATGTGCTTGTTATTTCTTTAAAAAGACAGAATAGGATTAATGCTGTTAGGGACATTTTTGCTCAACCGGCAATTAGTAGACATCCCACACTAATAATAGATGATGAAGGAGATGAAGCCTCCCTTAATACGATGTTTAGAAATGGAAAGCAGTCAGCCGTTTATAAAAGTATTCTTTCACTAAGAAGTACACTCCATAGCCATGCATACGTTGCATACACAGCGACCCCACAGGCAAATCTACTCGTAGCTGGAATAGATGCACTTTCTCCAGACTTTGGTTACTTAGTTTACCCGGGAAGTGGGTACTGTGGCGGAGCAATCTTCTTTGGGGAAAGAGCAAATCAATTTGTTCAAGAGGTTAAAGAAAATGAGGAAAATGCAAGAAGCGATGAGATAACCGAATCTCTATCTAATGCGATTGCAATTTTCCTTTTGGGTGCTGCGATTCGTAATAGGAGAGGGAAAAGAGATTGGCATTCAATGCTAATTCATAATAGCGTCCTTAAAGCAGAGCACAATCAGTCATTTGAGTCAGTAAAACAACTTATTTCATCTTGGAAAATCAAACTTGGTTACCCAGAAAACGATCCAGAGAGGCAATCACTCTATGACATTTTCCTGCCTGCCTACAATGAGTTATGCCGCACAGTCCAACAAATTCCACCATGGGATATTTTGAAAGAAGATCTCTCTAATGAAATATATATGGTAGAGATCTGGATGGTTAATAGCCTTCCTATGGGGAGGGATCCGTCTAGTACACAAATTAGATTATCCAACAATATATTCGTTGGAGGAAACATGCTTGGAAGAGGACTCACAATTCAAGGACTTGCAGTAACATACATCACAAGGAGAGCCAAGAAGGATACAAATGCAGATACGCTTGAGCAAAGGGCCAGATGGTTCGGATATAAGAAAGAGTACCTTGATGTGTGCCGTATCTTCTTGACAAAAAAATTGAAAGAAAACTATACTGAACTAATGCGTCATGAGGATGACTTTTGGGACGCACTTTTAAGGAATATGGAACAGGGAATTCATATTAGAGACTGGCCTAGAATGTTCAGACTAAATTCGAACATGGGACTCAACCCAACTAGATCAAACGTTGCAAAATACAAGCGTTTCAAGGGTCATGAATGGGAAGTGCAGAACGTACTTCAATTCGAGCAAGAGATTGCTGAAAAAAATGTGAACAACATTATGAATTTTTTTAAAAAGAAAAGAACCGTGCGCAAACATTTTGGATCAATTGAACACACAGTTATTGAAAACTGCCCAACAGAGGAAGTTATATCTGAACTACTTGAGAATGTGAATAATGATGGGACAGATTGGGATAATGCCTATATTAAGGAATACCTAACTAGGCTTTTACTTTCAGGAGAACTCCCATCTTTTGATGTATTGCTTATGGGTAATGGTGAGATAAGGGACAGAACATTAATAAATGGTAAAAAAATAGAATCATTCTCAGGGCCAAGCAATAATTACAGTGGAGATAGGAAAATAAATGATGGTAAGGTCCAATTCCAAGTTCACATAATATCCCCTAGGAAGCGTGATACTGACCCGAGGACTCTGATTTCATCCGCATTTGCACTTTATGTCCCAAAAGATGACCCTAAATACGATCTGGGTTACGTTGTAAGAGTGGAGTAAAATGAGCATACTTGAACTTTACCTTAGATTGAAAAATAGGCAAATTGAGCATAATTTTGAGGTAACTCCAATAGATGTTTTCCCTGGAACATACCTCGGAATTAATTCCGACGGTTGGCCTGCATTTTTTTCTGATCCTAGTCCAAATATGTCTCGTGGACCTCTTATGAGAACTTCACATGTCACACTTGGACTTGGAATTGACTATGTGATATCCATCTTGGGGCAGTCCCCACTTACTGTGAGATTAGATTCACTAGTCTGTGAATCAAATGAAGATTTGGATAGACACGTCTTCCTTTCTCTTCTCGAAGGGTTCCTAGGATTTCTCCAGGAAAGGAAGATAAAAAGATCAGAATTGGTTGATTTTTTTCTCTCAGTTTCTAGGTTATTTTCTATCACTCCAGCTAATGATTTTCGAGAAGAAAGACAAGGACTCTGGGGCGAACTTTTTTTTATGAGTAGAGTTAAGGGATTCAAGTTTTGGCTTCCTTATTGGCACAGTGATCCATCTCGAACGTTTGACTTTACAAATAATAACAAGAGAATAGAGGTTAAAACGTCAGTTCGTAGTGAAAGAATTCATCATTTTTCACATAGGCAATTGTACTCATTTGGGGAAGAGGAAATAGTTATTGCTTCAATCATGCTTAGAAAAGAAGAAGCTGGGGTGAGTTTGAAGACTTTAATTGACTTGGCCAGGGGTGAAGTTAGCAACGAGTCTCAATTAATTAAACTTGCCAGAGCAGTGAGGATGTCTCGAATGGAGGATTCTAATGAAGAAGGGCCATTATTTGACGAAACCGAGGCAGAAAAATCTTTGGCTTTTTTTTGGGCTAAGGACTCCCCTCATTTTGGTATGCCTGAACCTGCGGGAGTAACGCAAACTCATTATCGCGTTGATCTTTCCACAGCTCCAACTATCGAACTTGCCGACATTGAGGTGTGGCTAACTAATTGAATGCACTTTTTTTGTTCAATTGAGAATTGGGGATAATTTCTTTGATTGAAAGGATTTATTTCTAACATCCCATAAGACTGGTTACGAGTGAATCAATTTTGACTTTACAAAGTTATTATAATGTTTTTTAATTTCATAAATCTACTGTAATAATAAATCTTTATATTTCATGTAAGTAATGATTTTTAATTTAATCACAAAATAAAAAATCAGAAAGGTAAAAACTTATTGTCTAATTTTCTTTAATACAACTAAATGTTCATTCAGCATAGTGCTTCTTGTTTCACCCGCAACATTACTTGGACTGTTTCTAGACGGCATTCTTTTATTAGGTATATTGCGAATGTGAGTAGTGATATAATTCAAGCCACAGAATTCAAAGAAATCTTTAATTGCTTCTGACGTAGGCAATATTACAGAACTGACTGTCCTATTTCCAACTACATAGCAAACATGCCCGTCTTTTCTTAATAATTTTGTCACATTCTCAATTGAAGAAAGTAGATCTGAATAAAACGAAGCAACTTCCAATGCCCGCTTTGGATTCTTATCGAATATTTGGGCTATTGCAGTGTTAAGTGAAATGGAAGGAAATTCAGGCAATTTCTGAATCTTTTTTCCTCCCATTAATGTATTATCAATGTTTTCTCTTTCTATTAAGGAAAGCCATTCCGATGAAAGCCTAGAATATTGCCCGTATGCAACCGTGGTATGTGAATCACCATAGGGCGGGGAAGTCACAACAATGTCAACTGAATTTTCAGGCAAATCAATGCATGGAATTTCATAAACAGAGTTTAATCCAAGTATCTTGGATTGGGGCTTATTTTTCATTTTATTCATTATCTCATTAAACTGAACATATCCTTTTAAATTGCGTTCAAGCTTAGAAATCATTAGAACGTAAGGATTTTGAAAATATGTTTGAAGTTTATCAGTTGCATATCTGAATAATTTAAATTCACTCTTTCTCGTATTCGAACTTTCCCTTACTGTTTCACTAAAGGCTATCTGAAAAAATCTTTGAATATTCATATTTTGAATTTCGTCAATGTAAAACCTTATTTTTCCAAGCGGAACTATCACTTCATTTTTAAACCAAAAATCCATATTTCTAACATTGGGAATGTGGCTTTCTCCCTCTTTACTGTAAATCGTATTTTTGAACTTATCAATTTCATTTGACAATTCAGTTGGTTTTAAGGAATAATCCGTTTTGGCTTCAGCAATAAGCCTGGCTAAAGGATTGATGTCAGTTCCAAATACATTCATTCCTTCTATAAGGCCTTCTACAAGGGTTGAGCCAGTCCCGCAATATGGATCATACATTACCTTAGACGTTTTTCCATAAATATTAAGGAGTTTTCTTGCAACTTGAGGGATCATTCTCGCAGGATAGTCATGATATACATGTGTGCATTCTCTAGTGGACGAACCGTTAAAAGTCCAATCGTCAATTTCTGATAAAATCATACGATCGCCTCTATCTTCTTGAACAATTCAGGTAAATCTTTTTCCTTAACTCTAAATCCCGTTCCATGATTTCTTGCATGTGTTATTGCGTCATGCAATCTTAAATCTATAAGGATCACTTCATTAATTATCTGTTCCTTTAAGATAGAAGCAGATGTATCTGTAAGTAATTTGGCAGTGTAAAAGTGAAACCACTCTTCGTCTCCTCTATACTCTGTTTGTGCGTATGCTAAAATTAACGCAGGGATTTTTCTATTGAATTGCTCTTCCAAGTCCTTAAAATTCCATTTTACTAATGTAGTTCCGTCAACATGTCTAACGGAAACTGATCCATTGTCTGTATGAAGGAAAAGTCCCGCTGAATTTGGCTTAAATGACATTGTAAAATATAGGCCAAGCCTGCCTGAATCGTCCCGAGTTCCATATTTTTTGATTGCTTGTAAAGGATCCATAACCCAAGCCCATCTATTGAAGGTAAAGAGCGTAATCAAATTATCGACTCCGTCTCTATGAGCTTTGAGTTCAATCTCACCCAAATCAGGAAGATAAAGGTTATTTTCTTCAATTCCTAAGTAAGTTTCCAGCGTTTTTCCGATTCCGGTGGGGCCTTTTCTCAATGATTTTACAAATCCTCTGTCTTTGAGATTGTTGAATTTATTTATAAATTCTTGTAATTCCATTATATTCTAAATCTCCAATTGTATATTCGATATATAATATCTTCTCTATAGCTTTTCAATGAAAATCTACAAATTTAAATGATAATTTTAGATGCCTACGATAAATGAGTTTAACCGAAACCGAACAAGAAAATGGATTTCAAATTTTTAAGGTCAGGATCTTACGCAGTTTTGCCAAAATCATAAGTTATTTTTGGGTTCCATTTGTGTTTTATTTTTTTTATATTATTGTTAATGCCATATTAGGAACTTATACTAACAGTTCTATCAGGAGTGAGAATTTGTATCTTTTTCTGACAAGCTGGTTTAATCCTACTGAAGATCTACTACACCATAATCCAGTTAAGGGGTTTATTGAAAATTTCATTATTCCTTCATTTATTATGATAATATACTTGATTTATTATGATCGTAGCTACTTTGCCAAAAAATTTAATCTTTCACTAGGAGTCATATTTCTAAGTGGAATATTTGGAACTTATTTAATGTCAGGGATTTTGTGGATATTTAGTAATATAAATGGGACAGGAACCTCAATTATCGCCTTTTGTCTATTGGCTGATTTCTCGGTTTTGTTAATCTTAGATGCAAAATATTACAGGAACAATGAACGATTAAGATCTTATTTTCTTCTGGTATCTTCCTTTGCTTTAGTTTATTTTTTAATTGCTGGATACATTCTTGGTAACTCTTCTTTTTTACTGCATATTTTCGGATTCGGGTTTTCAATACCATTATTGGAAATCTTCCGGAGATTGAGGAATAAATATTATACGGATGCAATCGTTACTACAATTTAATTTATCATAAATATTACTTGAGCCATTAAATCTCGCAAATCTCCATAACGGCATATCGGTCTTTCAAATAGTATTGACAAAATTTTTAGAATATATTAAATGCAGTATAGGTATTTCATTAAATTTAATGTCTGTTAAAATCATGAAAATACTAAAATTGATTATATAATCGAAAATTAAGGGGCTCGACGGCACAAGTAATTTATTGATTTGTTATTAATTCTACTACGAAATAGAGATTATTATATATGCGCACATTTCATAATATTTCCGATTATTATTAATATGAATCTAACGATAAGGCGAATTAAGATCAAAATGAATTTTTAATATACTAAATGCCAATTCGGGAATGCTGCGGAGGTTGTCGAGCTAGGTCAAAGGCGATGGATTCAGGGTTCATTCCCGTAGGGGTTCGCCGGTTCGAATCCGGCCCTCCGCA
>JAKBQK010000438.1 GCA_021835265.1 Thermoplasmata archaeon | reverse complement strand
TTTTCGGCAATACCGTTTGCCTTTGCAACCTACCAGGATCTCCAGTTGGAGACACCCACATATCTAATTTTTCCCTGATGAACAAGATCATCAAAGACTCCCATCATCTCTTCGATGGGAGTCATGGGATCGAAGTTATGGATCTGATACATATCAAGATAATCCATGCCAAGTCGCTCAAGAGTTTTGTCAATTGCACTGATTATATGCTTTCTGCTCATTCCCATGTCATTAGGTTCTGGACCTGTTGGCATGAAGCATTTAGAGGCAATTACAAGTTCATCTCTTTTTCCCTTTATCCACTCACCAATAATTGATTCGGTCTTACCTGCGTCTTTAAAGTCCTTTCCCAGAGGATAAACGTCCGCTGTGTCAATAAAATTAATCCCAGCTTCATAGGCCTTATCGAGAATCTAAAAAGAAGTTTTCCTGTCGCTCTGATTTCCAAAAGTCATTGTTCCAAGACAAAGTTCCGTTACTTTCAATCCAGTTTTTCCAAGATTACGAATTTTCATAACAGCACCATTTATCTATTTTAGCAGTCTATATAAGGATATTCTATGAATTTAGCATCCTCTGTTATACCGATAGCATAGCGAGGACCATGAATGATTAAGCTAAAGTAATCTTTTTAATTGAGAATATGTAATATTACGATCAATGAAACTAATTTATAATAAGTATTTAATACGAGCAAAACTAATTAATAATAAAATAGATTGTGATATTCATGGTAAACTGTCCAGTATGCTACAATTCATTTGATAATGGAGGCTATAAGGGACTTTCAGAACACATGATATCAGAGGCAACAGAAAGCAATTATGAGCACGTGTCATGGTTAAATAGAAACATTTCAAAAGATAAGTTAGGTGGTGAAGAACTTGAAAAGAAGATTTCAAGATTCTATTCCCTGGAGAGTAAGGGGATAAAAAGATGGATTATAGATAACTTTGTTTTAAATTTTAGAGGGGAAAATCCACATCCATTTATCCTGGGCATGCAGAAATATGATGAGAATCTACTGAAGGGTTATGCTGTTGAGCATCATCACTTTCTAAAACAGTGGATCAAATCCTGTGCATATGTAATCGCTAAAAGTGATTTTGATGATATACATGACTATGAAATGGAAAACATTATGACAGAAATGCAGGGCTTCGGGAACAGGAAACCCTCACACCATGAACTCCTGATAAGGATGGGAATTTCTTTGGGTCTTAGAAGAGAGGAAATTTTAAATTCCACACCACTCGAAGCCACAATGAGAGCCATTAGAACATGGGAAAAAATAGCAGAGAAAAAAACATGGATCGAAATCATGGCAGCAATGCACTCACTTGAACTGGTTGCAAACAGGGATCTTAACAGATACGGAGCAAAATACCCATATTTCAATCCAGAGATTTTAAAAGATATGGGAGTAAAGCAGGAAGTTAAAGATTTTCTAAGAGAAGGATATGAGGCAGATGTTTCTCATTCCTACGTTGCACTGGGCATTATAGAAAAATATGCGGAGAAAGAAAATCTCGAGGATATACAGTCGGCCTACCTGAATTCAGCAAGAGTTTTTGGAGAATATATGGAGGCCAGAATAGAAAGAGGTGAGATGTATAAAAACAAACAATGAAAAAGGATGCGCATTATGTGATGCTACATGGGGAGAATACTACAGGGAAATCGAGGGAGAGAATATGTTCTTCTGTTGCAATATATGCGCAGATATATTTGAAAACATGGTTAATGAGGTAAAGAAAAGAACCGGTTGGAGTCATATTGATTATATTCAACTGATTGGGAACTACAGTAAAGGTAGAGAATGCGAGGCAAGATCAGATAAAAGCGTTTACAAATATTATTTCAGGACCTATGGTGATGGCAGAATGATGACTTTTGAGGATCGAAATTAAAGCTCTATAAAAATCCTTTTATTCTGATTATTTAGTCGGACATTCACCCGGAGTTATTATATCATTGAATAGTGATATATAATTTGATTGAACTTTCGCAGTTACAGTGTTAAATGTGCTTGGATTTGGAGAATATCCAGTATAGTTGGTTCCTGTCTGTGAGTCCCAGTCCTTAACCTGTTTTTCGTCATATTTAATACAGTAATCCTTAGCCCCTGAGACATTTGCAATTATAGCTGAGTAACCTGAGGGAGAAAATGCTTCTGAAAATCCACCCTCTATCATTGACCACTGTTGATTCGGGGCAAGGGTGAAAAGAAAACACACTATTCTTTTTTTATCCTGAAACTCTGCAACACATAGGGGAGCAGAGTTGTTACTCGCACCTGAATCTGAAAGTGGGATTGCAATGGTTGCAAATTTTTCATTAAAGCCATCGTTATTAATATAAACTGGCCAGAATGCATTTCCAAAATAGTAGGAATTTCTGAACAGTAAAAATGATTGGTTAGAATTTGTATTATTTTTAAAAGTCCATTCAACTGTCCCGTTTATCTGGTCAAACCAGATCCAGCTAACAGTTACTTTTGGTAATGTTTCCGGTAATTTTTTTTCTAGTATTATTCCTCCAACTATCTCTGTCATGTTTATCTTTAGGTAGTAAAACTATATTTGACTTTTGGTATACCTGTTTAGTACACTCATATGTGTTAATACTTCGTTGAAAACCGCTTAAGAATCCACTGGGACATGCCTCCACTTACAGTGCAGGTATCAAAACCATATTCTGATAGTATTTTTGAAGCCTCCCTGCTCCTGTTTCCGTGAGCACAAATAACTGCGTATTTATTATTTAGATTAAGCTTGAATAAAGCTGTATCAACTTCACTTAGTGGAATGTTAATGGAACCATCTATAAAACCCGATTTCAGTTCCTCCTTCTCCCTCACATCGATAACTGTAAAATGAGCTATTTCTTTCTGAAGAGTACCTACATCTATAGATTTAATTCTAGAGGTTGGGAGTCCCAGTGATGACCACTTCTCCAGTCCATCGCAAAACGTAAATTTAACTGGAATCCCATATTCTGAGGCAAGCCGGCTTGCGTACTCTCCTATTGCTTTGAATGAAGAGTATACCGCAATTGCATTGTGATTTTTTCCCATTAATCGCTCTAGATTTTCCTCCCATGGTTCCAGTGATATGGGATGACTTATAGCCCCTTCTGGATAGCCTATTTCAAGATATGGCATAGGGTCTACATCAACGAGTACAGTCCCAGGATTCATGAGCTCATTTTTTATTGTTTCAGCATCAATCATTGTGAATTACCTCTATAGAGTTCTATGCTTTTTCCCAGATTCCATTCTCTAATACCCTTTGCATTAACTGGAGGAGGTTTCAGTGTTTTTATAACCATATCAGAAAATTCTTCAA
The DNA here is from genome assembly GCA_021835265.1 of Thermoplasmata archaeon. The sequence continues at coordinate 4,961 of JAKBQK010000438.1, read as the reverse complement.
GTGACTTAACTCTTAAAAACTGGTTAAATCTCCTTTCATATCCAATTGTTGAATTGAACTTTGGGCTTAAGAATAGACCGCCACATGAAGAGGAACCTGAGTGAGCTGGAAATATTTCTACATAGTCAGGTAAAGTGAGTAATTTCTTAAATATGGTACTATACTGATCATTTATGGCATTTTTTATCATCTCCTCGCTTTCATATACAAGATCAGGTCTGCCCACATCCCCAACAAACAGTGAATCTCCAGTAAAAACAGATACAACTTCGCTGGATCGAGATCGATCAATAATTTTCAGGGCAAGATTATCAGGTGTATGCCCCAGTGCATGCATTACCACAATCTCCAGGTTTCCAAGTGATATAACCTGTTCATCTCGTAGTTTGTTAAATTGGAAATCATTGGGTGCATTTTCACTCATAGATACATGAATTCCTATTTCATCTGCCAGTTCTCTCGCCGCAGAATAATGATCTGCATGAACATGGGTATCAACAACCATTTCAATATATAACCTCTCTTTTGCTGCTGATATTACATAGTTCTTATGACCAATGGACCGTAGAGGATCTATAACCATAGCCCTACCAGAGATTTCATCACCTATTATATAAGATGAACAACCGTTAACACAATCGCGGATGGGAATAAGATTCATTGATCGTCCATATTATACACTATTTATAAAGATTATTAACCAATAATTATGATGTTAAGCGTAATTTCATAGAGATTTATTTCTAATCTCAACCAGAGCATCTACAGTTTTAAGCACTTCTTCCTCATTGTTATAGAAATGTGGTGAGATTCGTAAATTTATTCCTCTTGCTGAAGTGAATATTCTATATTTATCTCTCAAAAGTTTCTCAATTTTCATAGGATTTGAAACCTCAAAGGCAATAATCCCACCTCTATTCTCAGGAGATTCTGGTGTATTAACAGTGAATCCATTCTTTGTTAATTCATCAAATACTATTGATGTAAGAGTCTCAATTCTTCTGGTGATTTTATTTTGACCTATTTCAAGTATTTTTTTAATCCCCTCAATTGATGCGTATATTGAAGGAACAGACCAGGTTCCGGATTGAAATCTGAGAGCTCCATCTGCATATTGAAGTTTTTCTGCTCCAAATTGAAAAGGATCTTGTTGTGAAAACCATCCTATATCAGTAGGGTGAAGTTTTTCTGCAACCTCTTCTCTTGCATATAGAAATGCTGTTCCTGAAGCCCCTAGAAGCCATTTTAATGTTCCCGAAGAAAGAAAGTCAATATTCAAATTCTTAACGTTAACAGGCAGAACTCCTAGAGATTGATAGGCATCAACATAGGCATATGATCCATGTTGATGAAGTATATCAGTAAATTCTTTTAGATCCAATTTTGTCCCATTGAGAGATGAAACGTGAATAACAGTGCCCAGGCGAGTTTTATCAGTGATGTTACTTTCATAATCACTGGAAGAAACAATCCCGTTTTTGTTTCTAACCGTTACAGTTTCAACACCTCTATACTTTTGGGCTAGAGAGATAAAGTTGGTAGTTGGATACTCAAGGTCAGTAGTAATTATTTGATCATTTTTACAAAAATCTATGGAACTAAGAAGAGAAGAAAACGAGGCCGATACAGATGGTAAAATAGCAATTTCATTTTTTGATGCATTAATTAGTTTTCCGATTAAAGATCTTAATTCTTCAACTTTCTGTTGCCATATGTCCCACGGATTCCCAAATTCAATCTGATCTGCTTGATATTTACTGAATGCTTTTTTTACTGATTTAAGAAGGGCACCCTGACTGCATGCAGCCAGATTTATAGAGTCATTTAGATTTACGAACGACCTTCTCCACTCTAACACTTCATTTTTCACATGGCTAGATAAAATAACCATTATTATAACCGTATTGTTGAGGAATGATATACCATCAACTTAGAACTTCAATTCTATAAATGAGACCTGGAGAATCAAAGCTTTTAGTGTAATACTCACTACAACACTCTACAATGTAGCACAAATTAGCAAACATCTGGTTTTGAAAAATACCTATTTTAAATAGGTTAAAAGCATATTAATTTACGAAGACCAATCAGAAATATAACATGTCCACAGTAACAGATCATATGGCAAATGAAAGAACATATTTAGCATGGGTAAGAACTGGAATAGCAGTTATGGCACTGGGCTTCGTGGTAGCGAAGTTTGGTATAATTATTAAGGAGCTGGTTCCAAATTCATCGAATGTTTCAGCCCCATTTTCTGCATCTATTGGTATAATCCTTGTTATATCTGGCGGTTTTATGCAGGTAATGGCTCTAAGGAGTTTCATAAAGAACAAAAAAAGTATAGAATCAGGAGATTTTGAGCCATCATCAACTGCAATAATCACCTCTGGAATTCTTATTCTCTTAATCGCGGTGCTTTTGATTGGATATATGGTTCTAACTCTATAATCACACTTATTCTCAATCGCTCTATAAAAGGACAGTTAGCCATTACTTCCCGTAAAGAAATTCCGTTTCATTTCAATATTTGTAATATCTTTTTATTGAAAGGTAGAACAGAGTCAAGGAAATACCTATAATAGAAGAGAGGAATATTAAAGGGGAAAGATCGAATATTGAAAGATGGTTTAGCATTATAACTCCACTAGCCGGACTTCTCAGAAAATAACTGTTGAGTTCCTCTACATTTAGAACGGGTAATATATCACTTATTAGGTTATATGTCCTTATGTTATCAAGCAGAGGTTTGAATAGGACATTATCTGAGAAAATTGCCTGAATTTCGAGTATGGATTGTGATAAGGAATCTATTAAAGGATATCCTAAAATCAAAAATATTGTTAATGAAATGCGGGGCATTGTTTTACCAATGAAAAAAACGCCAATGAGAAGATATAGAGAGGAAAAAACAGTAAATGCAGCCACACTGAAAAGGTAAATATAAATAAATGCAAGAATAGATAGTGAATAGTGGAACATTAATTCTGAAATCAGGTATGTGGCAGTAAAAGCAAAACCCTCAAAGATGGACATGGTCAAGATAGAAGAGATAAATTCATTTGTTATTGTATACCATCTCTTTCTTGGCAATGATAGATAATACATGTAAACAGGAAGATTAAACATGGGCACAAACAATGTTAATACCATAAAAACAGTGACAAGTAACATAATTTCTGCGCCAGTATTTCCTAGTAATCCTAAAATAGAAATAGCAGCGGTAAAAGAAGTTGACAAAACACTATTATGGTAAACGGTACCAAGAGCAATTCCATTTACAAAAAAAGTTACGTTAAACGCCTCATTCATGGAAAGAATTCTGCCCTCATTTGAATTTATTGTGTAAATCTTATTAAAGGAATAGTTGCCTAAATAAACGAGTGGACCAACAGAATTTTGATCTTGAGGATTATAGAGATGATATGAAAGATTATAGCTTCCACTTGAGTTTCCACTCATGAGGAAGATGGGAGCGATGCCATAATAGCCCAAATTATAATAGGGCAAAAAAGCCATATTTATAACTCCACGTTCTCCTGTTCTATTATTAACAACTACATCAAAACTATTAAATCCAAATTTATCATCCTTTTGGTTGGTAACTAATCCGTTTTTACCCTCCAGTACTGTGTAATTTTCTATGTGATAGCTTCTAATAGAATTCTGAGTTCTATTATAATCAACTGGTAGTAGGAATAATAAATCAGTATTATTTAATGTAAAACTTCCGTTCTTTTTGGTAATTACATTAAAATATATATTAAGTTGAAGTAAAAAATGATCCAATAAATTTGAGTCTACTACAGAAACATTTAATCTTACACTTGTATTAGAAACGGGTTCAAGCTTATTGTTTATTAGAGAGTAAGTGCTTTGATACACTGCACCAATATTGCTAGCATTTTTTGAGTTATGATTAACACTCACTGTATGAATATCATATCCATTGCTGAGAAAGTAAAGGTGGCTGTCGCTTGTTGGAATTGATGCGTTTTCTATAAGAATGGCTGGAAATATTAGAATGCTAATAACTGATAAAATAATAATAGACTTAACTGTTAATTTTGACCTAATTGATTTTAGAATATCAGCAGTAATCTTCATTTTTAATAATTGGAATTATCAACTTATATAAAAGTGTAATTAAGTAGTAAATTAAGCAATTATTTAATTGCCATCATCGTTTCTATTTTTACTTCTTTCTGGGTCAAATCCATCTGGATAACGTTTACTTAGTTTTATTACATTTCTCTCTGCTATCTCAGAGGCGTCTATACCTAATACCCTTGCACCCTCAAAAATATACCATAAAACATCTCCTAGCTCCTCGATCATTTTATCCTTATCAAGTTCATGTCCCTGAAACATGTGTTTTTTAACCAGGTCAGCAAATTCTCCAGATTCGCCTGTGAGACCCAGAGCGACCATCACTATATTTGTTCCGTTGGGTGATGTCCTTTTCTGCATTTTCGCGTACTCATCAAAATCCATTGCGTCAAATTGTGATAAGCTATAATACTTTTTTTAAAATATTATTTGGTCTATTTGTTTTAAATTCAAGAGTTTTGTAAACCTCATTTCAATATAAATACTACTTATAACACGAGGGAAAACCATTTTAACCATTAATTCAATAACCACTCATGACAGGAGAAGTTGATCCATCACGAAGGGGATTTCTTAAAGCCATGGTTGGTCTTTCTGCCGTTGCTGCAGTAGGAGGACTTGGCAAAGGAGTGGTTCAAAACCTGATTACACCTGCCGTAGGTTTGACTAATTTTCCAGAAACGTTGCTATACTGGAACGATCCGAGTACACCGAACAGTGCACCAGTCCCACTTAAAGCAAGTCAATTTGAGGTAGAATCACCTAGCGTTTGGATTTATTATTATCCACTATCGGATGAGCCTAATTTTGTGATCCGTTTTGATAGAGAGGTTCCACCTACATCTGTTACC
>JAKBQK010000516.1 GCA_021835265.1 Thermoplasmata archaeon | reverse complement strand
TAGGAATTACATTAACTACTCCTGGCCATCCACCAAGGGCAGCCTCAAGCCTCCAGCTCAGAACTACATCCCCAGACTGCAGATAATATTTCTTCATTACAGTCGGTGCATAGCTCGTGTATGTGTGCGTGAATGATACTCCTGTTGAATTTCTATAATCTACCTTGTTCGAAAATGTATATGTTTGCGAAGCATTTGCCTTTGACCAGTCTGTCCACTGTGCATATGGTCTCAGATATATTGTGTACACATATGAGTAATTCGTCATTTTGCCAGTTTCAATGTCAAAGGTTTTATTGTTTGACGTAACGTGTGTCAATGTGTAGTTTGTGGCAAGCCATGGTTCTATTTGCCCATCAGGCATTGTTTTGTAAAGACTCCCGTATACCAATTTGGCAATGAATAAATCGCCAAAAGTAATTCCGGTAAATGTATTCAGATCACCTATGGTACAGTCGAGACCACAAGTAAATGTTCCATTAGTGTAACCGGGCTCTTCCATTGTAGTTGTTGGCATTTGCCATGCTGTTGATGATGAACCATCAGGCTGTACATTCAAATAACTACTCTGACTAATACCAGTATTTGTAGATGATGTATTAATTGGTAAATTAGTTCCAAAGACGAAAAACGCGGAACCTACCATTAATAATACCATAAATACTGATAAAACAATTTTTTTATTTATCATTAGTGTCGAATCTGATCTCTTATTAATAAACATTTCTATAATTTTTTTTCCGATATAAAAGTTTTAATAATAAAAAGTAATCCCCTACCGTGTTTTTGACAATAACACATATTTTCTGATTGTCATTATCAAATTATTTAAATGTTCTTAAACTAAAAATTTAATTGATCTGATTTATTTCTTGTATCACTTATTGAGGTTCAAAAATTTAATTATCAGATTCCCATTTCTCACCATGAAAATACATAGAGAAAGTGTGACTTCTTTTTGCTTTCTGGATTCAGAGGGTAAGATTGTATTATCAAAAAACGAAAATTTACCAGTAATTCCTGCTTCAAATATGAAATTGGTCACCTCCCTTTGTGCACTGGAGTCCCTAGGAACGGATTATATATTTACCACAAGTTTTTCTTCAGATAAAGATGATTTACACATTGATGGTGACCCATCTTTCTTTTTAAATATAGGTGAATGCAGGAGAATCATTAAAGAATTAAAAATTGAAAAGGTAAACAACATTTATCTTGAAAAACCAAGAATCGATAGAGAGTTTTACAATGGTGATTGGGTTTATGGTGATTCCAAGTACAGTTATCAGCCAAGAATATCTAATTTTTTTATTGGTGAGAATTGCAAAATTAAAAGTGGTTTCAAATTTGACAATAATGATTTCAACTATATTCATCAGAACGAGCAATTATTTCAACCAGTTAAAAACCCAGATAAACATTTAGTAGAAGCTTTTTCAGAGGAAAAAAATCTGAGGACAATAAGGAAAAGTTTGTCTTCTAATAATAATTTTGAAAAAGTTATTTCCCACAGTGCGAATATAAGAGATGTTCTAAGACATATTCTCTTCGAAAGCTGTAATTTTTATGCTGAAGTTATATTCAAGTATCTTTCAAGTAGCGAAAAATCGCTGGGCACATGGGAAAATTCTTCTAAATTTGTAATGGATTATATTTCCAGGATAAATGGATCTGAAAATGTAAGGATTAAAGATGGATCTGGACTGAGTAGAGAGAATTTCTTAACCACAGGATTTCTTTCTAACATGCTTTTATATGCTAAGAAAAATTTTGGAAACACCTTTATAGAACTAATGCCAACAATAGGTCAGGGAACACTGAGGAAACGCCTTATTTCTCTTGAAAAAAATGGAATTTATGCAAAAACTGGGACACTATCTGGAGTCTCTGCTCTTAGCGGATATATAAGTTCAATGGATACTTTTTTCTCTATAATTATTAATAATAGTCTTGATGAAGGATCAGTTAGGCAGATGGAAATAGACAGGATTCTATCGGAATTTATTGACAAATATAAATAGAGAAACTATTTTTCAAATTGTTTGATTTACCACATATAGGCTGAATGATTTTACAGTAATAATGACATTATCTGAAATTTTCTTGTAATTCTGAAACCAAACCTTCCATATAGATGTGAAGCCTTTTCTGTAGTCCATAAAAAGTATGCATGTCTAATTCCATTTGATTTCATGTTTATTAGTGTAGCCGTCAGAAGCTTGCCTCCTATTCCCATTGAACGGTAATCCTCCAGAACCTCAAAACATCCGAACCTCTCGCCTGGAGATGATTCAAATGGCCCCTCTCCGCTTGCATACATGGAATAACCAACAATTTTATTATTTACTATAGCAATGGTGATCTGATCTAAACTTCCGTGCTTTATTACCCCATCGACTCTAAGGTAGCAATCATGGGGAAAGTTACTTCTTACCATTTTTAGGAGTTCTTCTGTTTCTTCCATTTTTAGATTTCTGATTTCGGCTTTGTTTCCTTCATTTTGAATATATTGGTGTTCCCCTATCTCTGCTTCCATTGCTAGAGCCTCTGAATCTGTAGTAAAACCTACTTCGACAAGCGAATCGTATAGATCTGAATATTTCTCTCTATCAATGCCAGGAAAGAAATACCCCGGTGAAAAATTGGAATAAAATATACGCTGTACTCCAACCTTTTTTGCCTGTTCTATCTGTTTTTTTAGAAGTTTTATAAGATCATCTTTCTTTGTATACCCAGCAGCAAAGATCCATGCTTTCTTTTCTGTATCTTCATCTACACCATTTCTTGCACACAAGAGTGAGAATGCCCCCTCGTTTACCTGCTCACCTATTGGAACCACGTACTCATTTCTAAAATATTTCCTTTCCAGTTGAAATTGAGATGTTGGATCGAATTTATAAAACTCATTCCAGATTTCCAGAATTTTTTCCCTTTCTGTGATCTTGATCATATGTTTTGGTATTCGAAAGTGATTTAACTAGATTTTCCAAGCTTTAAGATCCTTTTTTTATAACTAATATTTTCGGACAGATTGCATTTGGTATATTACCATTCAAAGAAGAGAATATTTTTAATTGGACTTATTTTAAAATTAGAGCTTAGACTCTTAAATTATTATGATATAAAAGCATTAAAGATGGGATTTGAATATTTATAAAGACCATCAAGATATAGCTTGAATGTGTCGCATGTTTTGTTTATCTGGAGATTTCTCTAAAGAATATAAAAAAATACTGGACTCCTTTATTGAGGTCACACGAAACGATCCTCTCTCCGTAAACAGTGATGGTAGTTTAACATCACATGATCATGGATACGGATACGTAAGATACGATAGTTCTTCACTGGAATTTTTTAGATCACGAACTCCGGTGTTTGAATCTAATATTCAAGACTTCAGGTCAGGTCAGTTTATTATGCACGCCAGAAAAGCTGCCCCTGATGAACCAGTTGGAACTCTAGAGAGTCATCCACACTATGAAGTTGATGAAGATTATGAAGTATTTCTAGCGCACAATGGATGGTTTGATAAGAAAAAAATTGCGGTAGAGCTTGGTATTGAAAACTTTACGAGATATGTTGATAGTCAATTATTTCTCAAATATATCCTTTCATTCAATGGAGAATTTAGAACTCGTTTGGAGAAAGCAATATCCCTTGCAAAAGAGAAGGATTTGATAAGGGCAACCGCCAATTTGATGATTCTTTCAATAGATCGCAATACGCGAAAGTCCAACTTGTATTACTATACAGATGTAAAAGAAGGTAGTGAGTATAGCGATTATGTAAAGTTGTATCACGGAAATACAGACCTGTGGAATGGGGTTTTTTCTTCCAGTATTATAAAGTCCATTTCCTTCCCTAAAAATGTTACTATGAAAGAGGTGAGGAGGGGTGTTTTAAATGAGCTCTAATTTTTCTGTCTGTTGTGAACTAATCTAAGAACGATGATAATATTTTAATATGTTTTGTTTTTTCAATAAGGAGGATAAATATTAACTTTAGAAGTTCTATTTTCTTTAAAACTTGAATTAAAATAATCCATAGACATGAAATAGTAATTATTTTTTAAACCGGTTGACTAAAACTAATACGTAGTTTCAATTACTGGAGAGTATAGTTAGCATGGTGATAAATTTTGGAACTGAGTTTGGAATTTAGATCGTTGAATGAGATCGAAGGTCTAGTAAAAAGTAATGCAATTTCCCCATGCACGGTTTTAGAAAGACTCATGGAGAGAATTCACAAACTGGACACAAAACTCAAAAGTTACACAAGATTGAATTTAAATTCCCTTGAAGAATGCGCAAAAAGAGCGAAGTCGTCGGAAAATGTAATACCAGTTTCAGTCAAAGATTTATTTGATACAAAAAATATTGAAACAAATTATGGATCAACGATTTATAGAGATCATTTTCCTTCCAAAGATTCCTCGGTTGTAGCAAATATCAAGAGAAGAAATGGTATAGTTATAGGTAAAACTGTGACTCACGAGTTTGCCCTTGGAATAATTTCTTCACCAACTAAAAACCCATGGGATTTGAGAAGAATTCCTGGAGGTTCTAGTGGAGGGTCTGCTGCGGCTGTAGCAGCCGGATTGTCGGTATTTGCTACTGGAACTGATACTGGTGGATCTATTAGAATTCCAGCAGCGATGTGTGGTGTTACTGGATTTAAACCTACTTACAACCTCATACCCAGAGGGGGAATTTACCCAGAATCCTGGTCTCTGGACCATGCAGGGCCTATAACCAGATATGCCAGTGATTTGACCCTTGAACTGGAATTAATGACCGGAAAAAACTTTATTATTAAAGGAAGAGAAAGTAAAAAATTTAAAGTGGGTGTTGCCTGGGAAATGTTTGAATACTGTGAATCCAGTGTGAAAAAAGTCTCATTAGCTGCACTTGAGAAAATTAAAAAAGAGCTGAATATTGAATATATTCATGTTAAAGAAGAATGCCTGAGATTTAAGGAAATGAAGCACTTTCATGAGATTATTGATACAAGTGAAATTGCCTTAATTCACAGGGAGAACTATGGAAAATATCCAGATAGTTATTTAGATAGCTCTATTGAGCAGATAGAAGAAGGTTTGCGAGTTAAAGCTGTGGATTATGTTAATGCTAAAAGATCCAGAGAGAAATACAGGGAACTATTAGACTCACAGTTTAAGACTCTCGATATAATTATAATTCCCACATTACAGGACGTGGCCCCTCTTACAGTTCACCAAAAGAAAAGAGAGGAAGTCGATGATATGTCTGAAATTGATTTTCTTTCGCCTTTAAATTATTCAGGAAATCCTGCATTAACTATTCCAGTTGGGTTTTCACATGAACTTCCTGTTGGAATGCAGATAATCGGAAAGAATAATTCAGATTTAAGATGTATTGAGTTTGCTTCTCTTGTGCAGGATCTCACTGATTGGCATAAATCAATTCCACAGGGCTTTTCCTGAACTATCTTTGTCTGGCACGGTAATCTTAGAAACCACAAATGGCAATTGCATTGCAGGATTGGCTGTTACCTAATATCTGTGGTATTGTATTTCTATGACCTTATGAGTGATGCAATTAACTACTTCCTATATATTTCTATTTAAAATTGATATAAAATTGAGCTTTTACTGATTTATAGTTATATCCCACTTATAAGAATATATTTATCATCTCAAGTACATTACAGTACTTTGTGGAAATTGAAACCGTAATGGATCCTGATAAATTAAAAGGCATGATTCCGATAATTAAGTCAGCATGGGGAATGAGCACCATGGATCAACTTGTGAAAGATATGATTGCTGCAATGAGGTTTCATGGTGGTTTGGCCCTAATTGCCATGGAAGATGAAAAAGCGGTAGGAATGCAGTTTAGTTTTACTGGAAGAAGAAACGATAAGATATACCTTTACTCACATATGACTGGAGTTCTAAGTGATAAAAAGTATTCGGGTATTGGATTCCAGTTGAAAATGAAACAAAAAGAGTGGGCTATTGAGAATGGTTTTGATCTTATAGCATGGACATATGATCCACTCATGGATTTAAATGCCAATTTTAATATTCACAAAATTGGAGCCATTTCAAGGACATATCTAAGAAATTTTTATGGAGATATGGAAGATTCGATCAATTACGGGATTCCAAGTGATAGGTTCGTAGCTGAATGGTGGATACTTGACGACAAAATAGAGCAAAAAGAACCATTGATTAGCGTCAATACAGTTGATGAAAATCAGGAACTGAATGCTAAAGAATTGCCAGATGTGATTTCATTTAAAATCCCTGTGGATTTCTTATCTATAAAAAGAAATGATAAAGATACAGCACTTAATATTAGATTATCAACCAGGGCTATGATAGAAGATTTGTTTTCTGACGGATTTATAGTGACTGATTTTAAAAGAGATTCCTCATCGTATATCATGGTTAGGCGTAATAAGGAAGATTTAGAATACCATAAAAATTTTTTTACCTGACTTAGCTACACCAACTATTAATTGGTTTTGAGATTAAATTTTGTTATCACATGGTCATTATCAGACCTAAAAGGGCTGAACGTTCTGGAAGAGTATCAACGAGCAGATATTCATTTTCTGAATGTGCACCATCACCGACAGCTCCAAGACCATCGATTACTGGACAGTATTTAGAGCAGATATTTCCATCGCTTGCTCCAGAAACTGAAACTTCATTAATATTTAATCCAATATTGCTGGCAAGTAGCTTTACTTTTTGAAAAAGATCTTTTGTTAAATCTGTTCTGGTCATGGGTTCTCTCATTCTGTAGGTAACTGATGTTGTAGAACCTGCCAGCCCTGTTTTTAATGATTTTAGAAATAATAACACATTTTCTGCAGATTCTTCAGAGCTGTATCTAACATCTATTCCGATCTCACAGATATCAGGTATCACATTGGTTCTTGTGCCACCATGGATCGTACCTATGTTAATTAACGTACCATCATTAATACCCGCGGAAAAGTTTTTAATCTGCTCAATTATGGAACTCATTGCATTTATTGCATTGATACCTTTCTTTGGGTCCAGTCCTGCATGCGCGGCCTTTCCTGTTGTTTTCAGCATTATTGTTCCAACACCTTTTCTTTCGGTTTTGAGATTTCCATTAAGAGATGCTTCCATGACCAGCGCAAATTTAGATCTCTTTGCCTCTTCCTCAATTATTGATCTGGAGAAAGCTGAGCCTATTTCCTCATCTGACGTAATTAGTAAAACAACTTTGTTTTTTATTGTTTTATTTCTAACAAGATATTCCATGGCAAAGATAGTCTGAACCAGGCCGCCTTTCATATCAAAGACACCTGGTCCATATGCTTTTCCACTTTTAATCCTGAATGGATTTTTCTTTGTGGTTCCCTCATCAAATACGGTGTCATAATGAGTTAACAACAAAATCTGTTCCTGTGCGTCAGGGTTGAATATACATCTTATAATGTTTCCAGCAGATTCTGACCTAATTAATTCACACTTTAACCCCGTTATATGTTCTATTATATCCAGAAGGTGATTTGCAAATTTATCCAGAAGTGGTTTATTTACTGAAGGAGTTTCCATATTGACAAAATCCTCTAGCATTTGTATCATATCCATCTTTCTGCTTTTCATATAATCCGTTATGTCTATGATAACACCCCTTCTTCAACTTTAAATTGTGTTAGGGCTGATTCATTGATTTTGACACCTATTCCGGGAGAATTGAATGGTTTTATAATTCCATCATTCATTTCAAACAGCCTATCCACTATATCCTGACTAAAATATCTTTCGTTTGGAGATGTGTCCCCTGGGTAGTCTATGAGTTCGCTGGAAGCCATTGCTATGTTGAATGATCTTCCTATGCCAGTTTCAAGCATACCACCAATCCATGCATGTCCCTTATTTTTACTGGCTATTTTTGCTATAAGATTTGAATTATAGAGTCCCCCTACCCTTCCTGGCTTAATGTTCACAACTCTACATGCACCTATTTCAAAAGCATTTTCAGCAATTTCAGGGGATGTAATCGATTCATCCAGACATATGGGAGTTGAAAGTATTTTAGCCAATTTCGAATGGTATATTATATCATCATGGTAAAGAGGTTGCTCAAGATATATCAAATCAAATTTGTCAATTTTTTCAAGCGTCTTAAAATCCTTTACTGTATAATCACTGTTAGCGTCCGCACTGAGAGGTATATCAGGAAAGTGGTCCCTTATTGAGGCCAATATTGAATCTTCTTCTCCTTTCCTGATTTTTACCTTGATCCTTTTGTAACCCTTATCCAGTGATTGCTGAATTTTCTCAAGTGTTACATTTATTTTATCAATACCAAGTGATATTCCAGCATTTGCATAACCTCTTGGTTTTTCATTTATAAATTCAAAAAGGGGTTTTTCTGCCACTTTAGAATGA
>JAKBQK010000303.1 GCA_021835265.1 Thermoplasmata archaeon | reverse complement strand
GAAAGGAAATAGACCCAAGACCAATATAAAATGACCTTAGATCAAACAGCAAAAAAATGCTAAAAAAGACCAGAATCGGAACTACAATTCTTATAACCCTGAAACGCAGTTCATCAATATTATTTGTAATGACCTTCAGCGGGCCATTTTCCATTAATTATCACTTTTAAGCTTTTCTGAAAGCTCAACCTTTATCTGTTTCGGATCCTTTCCGCTTGTTTCAATTCCCATTGACTGTGCAAGTGCAATTAATTTCTCACTCTCAGGGTCGTTAACTTTCTCAGGCTCCAGCAATGATTTCTTAATTTCCTGCTGTATCTCCGTCTGTCCTCTCTTGAATTCACCTGTTGCCCTTCCTAGGTTTCTGGCAAAATCTGGGATTTTCTTGGCGCTTCCAAACAAGGCTAGTATAACAACACCTACTATCAGCCATTCCCATAGTGAATCTATCATAATAATACTAAATGTAAATTGATTATTTAAGTCTTTGATCTATTTGCAATTATATTCCGTTATTAACTGTAAAATCAGGAAAGTGATACAAGATCTCCCTGCTTGCCAGTTTGTTCTACTATAACAGCAGTACCATAGGCCACTATTTCCGTCATCATCTGAGCAAAATCAGATGAATCAAATCTCACATCCAGTATGGCATTAGCTCCAAGTGACTTTGCTTCATCCTTCAGTCTCTGAAGTGCAATATTCCTTGCATCGTTTAGTAATGTTATGTATTCCTTTATCTCCCCTCCCTTCAGAGATCTCAGACCCGCCATAACATTCCCACCGATTCCTCTGCTTCTTACGGTCAATCCCCAAACCGTTCCAAAAACCTTTGTAACCCGATATCCAGTAATGTAGTTTGTCGATACTGCAATAATTTCGTTGCTCTCCATAATTCAACAACTTTATTATACTAATATATCTTTCGCAAATCACATTTATTGTTCTTTGGTAGCTCCCATTACAAATTCTGCAAACTGTTCTTCAGTGTGCGTTCCTATTACTATAATTCTGTCATTTACCTTAATGTATGGAACCTTTTCTATATCTTTTATCTCATCTTCATCCCCAAATTCCAGGATTTCTGTAATTTCGGAACTTATGTTTTGATTCAGTATGGCAAATTTGTTTGCTATGGTACTTGCCCTGGGACAATACTGGCACGTAGGTGTGATATAAACAGTTATTTTAACAGGCATATTGATCCCTGAAATTATTTCTTTAGCCTTATCTGCAATCTCAGGTTCATCCATGGAAGCACTCTCTATGCTCTCCACGAGGGAACCGAATTCATACCCGGATGGCAGGCCATAGAAAACAACCCTACTATCCCTAATTCTTTCTGATGTTACAATAATGGCAGGATACTTTTTTACATGATACTTTTCAACCATTTCCCTATCATTTTCAAAGGAGTATTTCACTGTCTTGATCTTATCGCTCAGGCTGGAAACCTCTTCAATAATTTCAACTGCTTTATCACAGTACATACATTTCTTGTCACTTGATGTGAATACTATCAGAGTTACAGTTTTGCTCAGCTTCTTCCTGAACTGGTTTGTCAGAAATTTTTTATCTTCTTCCCTTATGAGTGCTGAGTGTTCAGTATTCTCGTTTATCATGAAAACCTCATACATTGCTGGATATATAAAATTGATCACACGGTACTTTATAATAGCATCTATTTGTGGCAATATAAAATTTAAGAATTAAGCGTGATTTAAAATAATGAAAAATTTGTTTTAATTTTGATTACATCATTCAATATCATATTCAACTGTGTAACCCTTTTGCTGAATCTTAGTTCCGATTTCCCTGATATCCTTAATATAGTTCTCTTTCAAACCATTGAATGCAAATGAAAGATGCTTCTTCTTCGAGTTAATTATGACGAAACCAAGTGTGTGATCTTCTGGCATAATTTCATCAGTTCTTGCAAACTCGGAAATGAAATCAGACAAATATTCCGAAAGGTATTCGGAATCTAACATTTCATATAGGGATTCCAGTGATGGCCTCAAATTTGAAATCTCCACACATATGGTGGATGGATGTGTTCCATCCAGTGTGAGATTGTACATTGCGCAATCGGTCATTTGACTCTTTTAAGATACCATCTCTCAGCGCCATCTTTTTCTCTTGCGTAACTTTCTTCAAGTGTTCCGGGTGCTCCCATGACTCCTGGATCACCTTCCTGCCAGTTGGCTGGTGTTGCTAGTTTTCTATCCCAGTTGAATTTAAGGGCCTTGAGAACCCTAATGAGTTCTGATATGCTTCTTCCAACTTCAGCAGGATAGTAAGCCATCCACCTTACCTTCTGATTTGGATCAATTATGAATATACCCCTCACAGTCATTCCATCAGCCGGGTTTATGATATTGAATATATTTGCTACTTCCTTGTTCACGTCAGCAATTATGGGAAAGGGTATCTCTACTCCATACTTTTCCTTAATATCTCTTATCCAGGCTATATGGCTGAATACGCTATCAATACTGAGACCAATTAGTTCTACTCCAAGTTTCTTGAAATCATCATATCTTTCTGTAAAAGCCATGAATTCAGTTGTACATACCGGAGTAAAATCTCCTGGATGTGAGAACAGTAAAACCCACTTTCCCTTATAGGAAGACATGGTTATGGGGCCTTTCGATGTGTTTACGGTAAAATCAGGGACTTTCTCCCCTAGTGCTATAGGCATTTAATCACCATGTAGATATTATATTAACTTTATTAACTATCTTCATGACATGCATAATTTGCACATAGCAAAAGACTCTAATACATTAAAAAATAGATTATTGGTATGAAGGGTCCACATAGTAGTTATGAAACCCACCATAATAACCAGACATTTTCTGTGAGGCTGTTGACTCGCTGGAAATAGCATTACCCATATTACCATATATCTTGTTTATCTTCTCCTCGACTGGCATGTATATCTTTAATGCCTCCATCACATCATCCTTTGTTATGTATTTATGTTCCTTGCTCACAGCAATATCGCCTGATGCCCTGATCAGACCACCGAGTTCCCTTAACCTTAGAGTCAATGCATTTTCCCTGTGATCTATTATACTGGCTCTTCTTTTTCCCTCCTCAACGATGATCATGGCTGCATCTATTTCCATATGTGGAATCTTTCCGTCACTGATTATTTCCTGAGCAATAAACTGTAGATATCTTTCAACATTCTTTTCGTTGTATGGCATGGATACCTCCATCAGCACCTCGTATCCATTTCCTGCAATTCTCGATCTCAAAGGACTGAGAATCTGTGGGAGGTCCTGAATGTTACATGCACCCACAAGAATGAAATCAGTTGGTACTGAATCCACCCTGACACTTGCACCAGCACTTTGAGGATTCCTACCTGTTATGGGAAATTTCTTTTCCTGCATTGCAGTCAGTATAGACCTTTGCAGTTCTCCAAGGTGTGTTATCTCATCTATAAAGAGAACACCTTCATGTGCCTCATGGATAGATCCGGCTATGACTCTTTCATAGGGCATGGTTCCAAGCTGTGGGTGACCCCCATATGGGTCATGCCTCACATCTCCAAGTAGTTCTGTTTCACTGGCACCTGTTGCAAGAATGAATGTATTCCTGTTCAATGGTACTATAACCTTGCTCGGACTTTTCTTCTCCATTTTCTTTTTTCTTTCCAGGGCCTTCTCATCCAGAATCTTTACCTTGTCATTGAATCTTTCGTAGATTATCACTTCCTCCTTTTCTCCTACTCTTCTGGTGGAAGATACTCTTTCCATATTGTTCTGTACTCCAAGGGCAGCACCCAGAACATTAAACATATCTCCGAATGGTCCCTGTGCATTATTCTTATTTTTTGGCTCCCCACATCTTGGACAGGTTGTATCGGTGTAAAGGGAAATGTATCCACATGATGGGCATCTGTACCCGAGTTTCTCAGACACATCAGCAGGTATATCTTCGGGGCTTACAATAATACCATCGGCTGCATTAATCTCATCACTCTCCTGTTCAACCTGTGCCCGGCTCTTTACCTCTACGTATGGCCTTTCGGGGTACATCAGATTATGTATAACCCTAACTTCGTGTTCTGGAACCTCTATAAGAAAAGACATCGCCTGTGCGATCATTGACTTTCCAATTCCTGGTGGTCCTACAAGCAGAAGATTTCTCCTCTGTTTTGCTGCAACTCTTGCTATCTTAACAGCATCATCCTGTCCTATAACCCTGTCAAGTGGGTTAGATGGTATTTTAACATCTTCTGTTGTATTCACTTTTCTCTTTGGCAAAATCTACGCCTCTTCTATTGGTACTACTCTCATATTTTCTGGTTTCTTGGTGATATTCCCTTTTTTTACGCCATAGATTATCTTAACACCTTTTTTGTGACAGATATCCACAAGCCGCTGGGAAATAACACCTCCAGTCATAACATACTCTACCTTTTCCATTTCTGAAATTTTATCTGGTGCCTCTGCCAGATTGAAGCTTTCCATGGGCTCTCCCTTTTCATCAACGACCTGAGTTTCCTTTTTCTCCAGAAGCTCTGTTATTCTTCTTCTTACACTGTTTGGATCCATTATGGAAAACTTATTGGTCTTTTTGACCTCATCGGGTTCAGGCTGTCGCTCTTTCTTTTCCTCTATTACATGGATTTCTCTCTGATGATGCTCCTGTTTTTCATGTTTTGGCTCATTTTCCTGCTCTTTATGATCTGGCTTCTTCTGTTCATGTCTTTCATGATCATGCAGTTTCTGGTCGTTTTTAACATGTTCTGGCTCGTGTTTTTCCTTGTTCGCGTCCTTGTCATTCTTCTCATTAAAGCTCTTGAGCTCGTCATTCATCCCTCTCATTGAAAGATACTGCTCTGTGGGAGTCTTATATCTCAGTGCCTTGACAATCTGCTTGTAGCTCAGTTCCTCAACTTCAGTTCCTGGTGGTGCTCTGGCAACGAAATCAACTTCTGCAACCTGAAGCATTTCTTTCAGTATGAGGTCTCCTCCTCTATCGCCATCAAGAAATACCGTTACAGTTCTCTCAGTTGAAAGCTTCTGAACAGCTCTTGGAATGTTTGTTCCCTGTACTGCTATTGTATTTTTTATACCGTACTTTAGCAGGTTAAGGACATCGTTTCTTCCTTCCACCACTATGATTGAATCAGAATCTCTTATAGCTGGACCTGCAGGTAATTTTTCCTCTCCGTAGGATATAATCTCTCCCCTCTCAACTTCTTCTCTTACGGTTGAAATTATACTTTCACTAACAGTCTTTCCAGACTCACTCATTTTTTTGTATAACTGTTCAGCCCTTTCTACAATTTTCTTTCTGCGTTCCTGTCTTACATCTTCAACGCTTTCAATTTCTACCTTCGCCTTACAGGGTCCAATTCTGTCTATTGTTTCAAGAGAAGCAGCCAGGATAGAACTTTCTACCTGATCTAAACCAGATGGTATTAGAGCAAAGCCCTCTGTTCTTCCCTTTTTACTGTCAATCTCAACCTCTATCCTTCCAATCTTTCCTCCTTTCTGGAGATCTCTAAGATCAAGTTCTTCACCAAGAAGACCCTCTGTCTGGCCAAATATGGCCCCAACAACATCGGGTTTTTCAACCACCCCATCGGCAGAAATTTTTGCTTTTATCAGATATTTTGTGATATTTGGATCTACATTCATTAAGTACACCTTTGTTATTTATGGGTAGAATATGGCTAATATTTAATTTATCCCAATCTACATCCATTAAGAATTGATTGCATGTTAATATTTAATTTATTCTCATATAAAGAGAAGAATCGATATAATTTTATAGTTATTGAAAAGTATAACTTCAATTATTATGAGACTGCAAAAATGGGTATTTTCAATTTTCAGTAATGAACTGTTGTGTCTGTGGAAAATAAAAACTAATAAATTGGTGTGTTCAATATACTAAGAGTTTATGATAAGATATGGTATAGCTGGGATACCACTTACCAGCAAGGGAAGAACATTTGTCGACTCCGTTGAGGAAATTTATAAGTTGGGGCTAAAGGCGCTGGAAGTGCAGCTACTCAGGGTAAATGTTCAGGAAAATCAGGGTATTGAATACGCTGGAATGTTACCGAAAGATAACGAAAATTCCATAATAATTGACGTTCTAAGACCAAACGAAGAGGGTATATATTCAAGTATAGGAACTGACACAGTAATTCAGGAAGACGATATTGTGGAAGAACTGTTCTGGAACATGGCAAAAAACTATGATGAACTCAAGATGGGGGGAGATCTTGCCAGAGAGCTTGATGTCTTGCTTTCACTTCACAGTCCATATTATATGGATATGTTAACGACAAAGACCTTAACAAACGATGAGGATATTTCAGAAAGATCAATAAATCACCTTAAGTGGTCTCTTATCATAGGAAAAGCCATGGGTGCCAAGAGAGTTGTTACTCATACTGGTTTCTACAACGAGACAAAAAAAGGGAGTCTCAAGAGGGCAATTGAGATATATTCATCAATGGATAAAGAAATGGGCACTGACCATGGTTTTCCATACATTGGAGTTGAAACATCTGGAAAACCAGAAATATTTGGTTCAGCTGAAGAGTTGTTTTCCATAGCAAAGAAGGTCCCATCTGTTGAGCCAATCCTGAATATGCCTCATTATCATGCAAGAACAAATGGGAGCCTGATACAGGCAAAGGATTTTACAGAAGTAATAAATAAGTTCAAAGCTCATTCCAAGGGTGACCTGTATATTGAGTTTGCAGGTGTTGATTACAGCGGATCAACTGAAACAAAGCTAACGGCCATCAAACACGGTGATCTGAAGTTTGAAACAATGTCTGAGGTGCTGATGGATTATCAGGATGATCTCACACTAATTTCATGTTCGCCATTGCTGGAACACGATGCTCAGTATATGGAAGTTATATATGCAAGGAATTTTGCAAGGCATCTGCAGAGAAAAAAGGAGAGAGGTAAGGAAAAATGAGGGAATACCCGGTTAAAAAAGGATACAAAACTGACGTAAGCACAGTACTGGAGAAAGTTGGAAAATTTGCAAAGGACGCAAAGGCAAATGGGGAAATAATCACATTCACTTTACCAGGCCTTAAGAAAGTGGATGTTGAATGCGGCAAGAAGAATCTTTTCATCTCAACCGAAACAGATGAAACCTATAAAGAGCCAATGAATTCTATAAAAATATTCAATAATCTACTACTGGAACTAACAGGCTTTGATTCTAAAGAAAGGAAAAAAAGATTTTCTAAACTTTAAAAATAAAAAAAATTTGTAATCAGTTCTTGTATTTTATTTTGCTTGATGGTCTGAAAACAAACTTTTCTTTCTGTGGGACTTTTATCTCCTTTCTTGTTTGTGGGTTCTTAGCAGTCCTGGGCTTCTGTGTCTTTCTTTCGAAAATTCCAAAGCCTGCCAGGTTTATTTTCTGCTTCCTGTTTGCCTCAGCTACAACTTCGTCCAGAAAGACCTTAATGACCTCTCTGGCAACTTTCTGTGTCTGTCCGGTTTTTTTAGAAACCTCCTTCGACAATTCGCTTATGCCTACCATTTTTACCAATACTTAATACACATACTAGTATTAAAATATTTTTATTACTTTTTTAGTAAACATAGTAAAAATGCCTTATACGAGATATACTGTTATTTTTATTAAAATAATAATTCGTCTTACTCCATCGGACAAACTTAGATTTTACTGATTTTTACTGATTATTTTCCATATTTATGAATAAAGTATTCAGCAACCCGGATGTCACTATTATTGGAACAATAAGAATAATGAAATTAAGAAATATGCCTTGTGAGGTACAATTGAAACTGAAACTATCTTTCAAAATGAACATCAAAAACCTATTGAAGGAATAACAATGCGAAATCTTTTTCTTATATTTTATTGATTTTTGGTCACAATTAAAAAGGTAATTCTTACCTATTAAGAAATCATCATGATAAATTGAATTATTCTGAACTACATAAAATATTAAAGGAAAAATATGGAAACCTTGGATGGTGGCCATCAGAAACAAGAGATCAGATAATAATCGGTGCCATATTAACGCAGAACACATCATGGAAAAATGTTGAGGCAGCACTGAAAAATCTGAAAGAAAAGAAAATTGACACTATACCAGAAATTACCAATGTGGATCAGCAGAATCTGAAAGAAATGATAAGACCTGCAGGTTTCTTTAACCAGAAATCTGTCTATCTTAAGGAAATATGCACTAGAATTCAGGAATTGGGTGGCGTTGAGAAAATTGATCAAATGAAAGATAGTGATATCGAGGATTTTCTCTTAAAAACTAAGGGGATTGGTATTGAAACCATGCAGGACATTATGCTTTACGCATTCAACAGAAAAGTGTTCGTTGTAGATAAATACACTGAAAGGTTTTTCTCCAGATTAGGACTCATTGAACCAGGAATGAATAATGCTTACTCCATGGGTGTTGAAATCCAGCGGAATATGGAT
>JAKBQK010000368.1 GCA_021835265.1 Thermoplasmata archaeon | reverse complement strand
TTATGCAAACGGGGCTTCCTATCTTTATAGTGTAGTTCCTGACGCCATTTCCGGACTTGCATCTGCAGGTCAAATATTATCCGATTTGCAAATACTTCCAAAACTTTTTGTAAATGCTTCATTATATGATGAAAATGCCACTCTGACTGAGAAGGATCCTTTCACGCCAACCGGTACAGGAAATAATGGCACGCAGTTAATACCTGTATATGATAGGGGAGAGGTAAATCATTTTCTATATAGAAATTATTCTACAATAAATTACGGAAACGGTATTCCGTTTTCTAGAGCAAGCACATTGAATTTTATAGCCTTGAATTTGAATGAATCCTATGCGCCGCTTTCCAATTATCCAGTAGCTGTAATATCCAATATAAGCGGAACCCCTTATTACGAGACGTTTTTTACAAATAGTACGGGGGGATTACAGGTTCCAGTATACTTTACCGGCTCATATTCAATCGTCATTTTCATTCCGGGGTTCCATTCCGAACAGTATTTAGTATCAAATGGAGTGTTTCTTAACGCATATCTACAACCCCTAAGAGGAGAATACTTTAACATTTCCGGGTATATACTTAATAAAATCAACGGGGTTCCATTAAATTCAGCTTGGGTTAACAACAGTCTGGCAGGAATTTTCCCTGTAAATTATACTCAGTCGTCTGGATTAAAACCGGGACAATATAGAATCTTCGTCTTTTACGATACCCATTTTCCATTCCTATCAACGAACAGCATGCCAGAACAATTTGTAATTAATGCTTCATATCAGGGTTTTATTTCATCATCAATCACATTAAACCTCAATAAGGGCCAAAACCTTACAAACGAGAATATATCCCTTGTTCCAGTCCAGATCATTGGATTCAATTCTCAGGGTGCTCCAATTAGTCAATGGGGCGGTACAACATCAGGAATTCCAGGCATCAATGCAATAAACGTTTCTAAGAACCTTTCTACCTCTAATGCGGTAGATGATATAACCTATAATACCTACGGGCCAACACCTCCATCTCTCATTAATATAACACTATTGAATTATCAGACGCAAGTAAACGGAGTATATCCACCGATTCCAGGTCTACCCGTACAAATTTTTATTTTAGTGAACGGTGTTATCTATAATACAACTGCCATTGCTAACAGTACCGGTGTTGTGCATTTTCATTTGCTATATATTATGTATTTTGGAACTCAAATGTATGGGATAAATTATGTAGAATCAGGCGCAACTTCTTTATTCGTCTCAAATGCCCTTCATAATAATTATAGCTCAGGGATGATTTCAAGAAATTCAGTGCTGATTACCATGAAGCTTGAAAATTCATTTGCTCTTTATCATAAACTGGCAAAACAAAATATTTCAGTTTTAGAGACTTCTCTTTCAGTTACTAATTCATCTCTGCCAATAAGTCCAGAATCTATCTATGAAAATCCGTTCATAGGAACAGAATTTAATTATTCCCTCCCGCAGGGAAATTATTCATTTGCTTATACAAGTTCCAGTTTTGTAAGCAAGACTTTTTCCTTTTTTAATAACGTATCATCTTCGCTAAGAGAAAAAACAGAATTCATTCAGGGATATGGTCTAGTCTTTAACACGTCAACCATAATGCCTTACTATATGTACGTAAACTATTCATTGAAAAACCAGGGAATTTATAATAATAAAGTAAATTTCACAGATTTCGCTAATGGACAACACTTGCTGAACCTAAGTATCAACTCTTTATCTATGAATTATGCTATTTATTATAATGCATCAGGACAGACACCTATTCCCCTTAATTTCTGGAATTTTTCCTCAAATGATCCTGTTGAATATGTATGGTACAACACAAGTTCCTTCATAATTAGGAACATTGGTACAACAGGGGTAGTAACAGGATCCACTATATATTACAATACAAGTAGCACCTTTAGCAGTAATGGAGTATCTGGCTATATATATAAAATCGTGTTTAATGGAACTACCAGCAATGTAGAATATAATCTATCATCAGGGACGCAAGTTGATTTTGTACAATTGAATGCCAAATATCCTCCCCTTTCGAATAGCGCAAATAACCTTGTTATACGGCCTCTTTATTATAACGGTATGCCGCTCGAAATATCGATTTCGGCACCCCTGAACTCGGTTGATACAGGGGCATTTCCATTATACTTAACTCTATATATGTATGAAACTCAACATAATGCAATTCAGGCAAAGGAGTGAAAAAATGAATAGTGATGAAAAAAACGGCGGAGAAAAAGATTCGGACACAATAGACTTTGAAGTCAAAAAGAAGACACAGAGCATTAAGGATGGCAGCGCCACCACGAGAAAAAAACCCAAGGACACAATAAATTCAGAATTAAAAAAAGGAGAGCAAATTCCGGAAGAGGTCAAAGTCGATAATAAGCTGGGAGAAAGTCTAAAAGCACCACAAACGGACATACTGAAAAAGACTCAGACTAAAATAGAAATACCTCCAGTCAAAAAGAAAAAGTCATGGTGGAGCAAAGGCAAAGGTTCAAGTTCATCTGAAACTAGAACAGTTGTAGAAATAAAGACTCTAGGTGATATACCACCCATTGTTGAAGTAAGAAAACTCATAGGAAATGGAGATAAGAATGAGGGCACAGTAAGGGGTTTTAATCTCGCGAAAGCTGATATTGCAAGGTCTTTTAACACTGTTCAAAAGCCAGGCGAGAGCAACAGGAAATTTTTGATTAGAATTCTTAGAGAGGCGGGAATTGATATACCGGACGAAGCCTATGTGGATAATACAGCATTAAAAAATGCAATGAAAAACTCACACACTGGCTCAGAATCAAATAAAATAGATGCACTTAAAAAATTGGCATTTTTCTATGTAGACTATTACGAAAAAGCCAAGTTTTCAAACGAAGTTTATTCCACTGATGATGATATTATCGACAGGCTTATGGATTTGTACAATTACCTGGACGTTGCAAAACTCTACTATCCATCTCATGAACAGGGAAGGAGGTAAAGGAGAAATTGAGCATACCTACTTCTGCTGCTCTGAGCCCATCGCTTATTCTATCAGAACTGGAAGCAAATCCATATGTATTGCTGGCTTTCGCAGTACCGATCATAGTTATAATCGCCGGTTCAATTGCTATGTCTGTAGGTAAAAGGAAAGCCAGATACGACGCAGTTCCAACCTTGGCCCAGAGTAAGGAGCAGTTTAAGGTTCCGGCAAGTTCATTTAACAGGGAGATGAAATACGTGGAAGATGAAGATATTAGTCATTTCTTTAATGCAATTCAAACAGATATGGATAAAATTCAGGATGTAATGAAGAAATATGAAAGATTGCTAAAGTTATACAAGAAACTGGATTTAAAATCAAAATCAATATCGGAGAGAAGAGCAGAAAAAGCGAAGGAAAAGAGAGAGCTAGTTTTTAAGGATATAGTGGAAATATACAGATACATAGAAAAGTTAAAAACAAAAGGGTTTGCATATGGAGATAAAGGAAAACAGGCTTGAAGAAATAAATATGGATTCTCTGCAGGAGGTAAGGAATATAGTATACTCTATGCAGAGTGAGATAGGTCAGAGGGTCATAGGTTATGAGAAAATTGTAATGTTTATGCTTATCAGTTTGATAAGCAGTAATCATATAATGCTTGAAGGTGTACCGGGGTTGGCAAAAACCTATCTTGCCAATGAATTCTCCAAACATCTGAACGTGGTTTTCAAACGAATTCAGTTCACTCCAGATATGTTACCATCAGATGTAACGGGCAATATGATATTCAATCTTGAAACCAGAAAATTGGAGTTCAGAGCTGGACCTGTGTTCTGTAATGTGCTCCTGGCAGATGAAATTAACAGAACACCTGCAAAAGTTCAATCAGCATTGCTTGAGACAATGGAAGAAAAACAGGTATCAGTATGGGGTGAGATAAAACCTTTACCCAAACCGTTTCTGGTCATAGCAACACAAAATCCAGTAGAACAGGAAGGTACATTTCCCGTCGCCGAGGCTTTAATGGACAGATTTCTTTTCAGGTATATTCTAACTTATCCCACGAGGGAGCAGGAACTGAGCATGTTGAGGAGAGATCTGAGACCACTAAGCTCTATGAGTTATCTGGACCCTGACAAAATTTTACAGCTGAGGGATCTGGTAGATCGTGTGTATGTTTCAACAGATTTGCAGACTTATATGGTTGATTTTATAAGACTTACAAGAGAAAACAGTAAGATATATCTGGGTGCAAGCCCAAGAACAACAATGAAGTTTCTTAATGCAGCTAAGGCTAATGCCCTCATAAACGGGAGATCATATGTGATTCCTGAAGACGTGTCTTATATGTCACATGAGTTGCTGAATCATCGTATAATACTAAGGCCCGAAGCTCTGGTAGATGCCACAGATAACCCTGTTGAAGCTGCTTATAAGGTTATAGATGAAGTAATGGCAGAGGTAGAGCCACCTAAATGATAAAAAAAACCGGATACGCAGTAATTTCAGCTTCGATTTATGGTATTTTTGAATCTCTTATTTATAGCGTATACGGTTTTGAGTTTCTATCTGTTTTCTTTTTGTTTATATTTTTCTCAGTTGCTCTTAATATTATATCATTTAACAACAGGATAGGGAAAAACCTGAAATTTATTAAGGTTCGAAGGGAGTTACAATCTGATGTAATGAAGAAAAAGGATCGAACCAGTGTAAATCTTTATTTTAAGAACGAATCCAGAACAAAGTTATATTTTAATTATTTCGACACGCTTTCTGATGTATTCTCTTTATACGGTGATTATTCTGGATTCGTAACAATCAAACCGGGAGAAACAATAGAAAAACATTATGAAATTGCCCCTAATTCTATTGGAAAATATAAGGTTGGACCCATTAAAATATATTCAGAAGATCCTATGCGACTCTCCTTCGTTCAGGCAGTGTCAGAAATAATTCACGAGGTGAAAGTTGGTCCATCCAGCTCAGACACTTTCACTCAAAGGAGCGAAAGGTTAAGTAACTTTATATTTACAACCGGAATTCACAGATCAGCAAAGGCTGGTTCCGGTTACAACTTTTTTGGGGTCAGGCAATATAACGATTCAGATGATTTCAGGCATGTAGCATGGACAAAATACGGTATTCTCAATGGCGATGACCTGTACGTTAAGGAATGGGAAGAAGAAAGACAAATTGACGTTTTATTTCTCATCGACTATAGCAATGGAACAAATATTGGTGATATCAACAGGCGATTATATGATACGTTTTTGGCAAGTGTCATAAACGCATCATATATTATTTTCAAAAATCGTGACGGTGTTGGATACTTATTACATTCAAGCGTTCACGATATTTTTATTCCTCCAGTGAAATCTTCAAAAGTTGTAAACAAGCTTGAAAAGGCAGTATCGGAGATAAGACCTGATGGGACTTTCTCAATATCCAGTGCAACTGAATCCATTAAGAAGAACCTGAGAAAAAATGCAATGGTCTTGACCCTGATGTCTCCAAATTATGCGGTTTTAGATAAAAATTTAAAAACAAAAGACGTACTATCAGGGAGGCAGCAATATAATTACATCATGGACCCAAGAGGGTACTTCAATGAGCCTGAAAATGAAGCCATAGTTGAACTCTCTGAAACGTTGTTTAATTCTGAAAGAGTAAGATTGGAAACTGTCGCCAGGGCGTATAATCATCTGGGTTTGAGAGTACAGGTAACAAATGAAGACACGATTTTACCAAAACTGATTGCTGATTATTCAACAGGAAGAATGGCAAATAGGGGTGCATAAGCATATGAAAGCGGACAGGCTGATTCAGATAATTTCAAATTTGCTGGTCCTTTCGCCTGCAATATACTGTTTTTATTATGTTCAGACGAACATAACTTTGTATGTATTAACACCTTTAAACTACATAATATTTGCAATACCAATTATAAAAAACGTTATTCCAAAATATGGAAGGTTCGTATATCCTGTTACCCTTCTGATAACATTTTTGTATATATTTTTCAGTTTTCTCCATCTAATACTGATAAACAATTACTTAATCCTCCAATATTTTAGTTTGCCATTAACAAATGCAACATATATTGAAAGTCTAACTTTTACGTTCTTTACTTCCCTTCCATTTATTTTCATAGTAGAAGGTGCTTTTTCGCTAAAATTACAGAGAATATTAAGTTATTTAGTTATCAGTATGGCGGACCTTTTGGATATGGTTGTTGCCATTCAAATAAATCCTCTTTTAGGTGGAAATCTCATAACTTCTTTTACATATGCGAATGCATTGTTTGGTTTGAACCTGTATACATTATTCTTCTATGGTTATGAATTTATTAGCATAGTTTTCCATGTTAGCACGGTTTTTAACAATTATCTGGATGTTACATTCATATTATCTATTTTTGGGGTTATTTCCTACTTCTTTTTTGTTTCAGAAGGGAGAAAAAGGGTGCAAATGGATGGAATATCATACGGATTTCTATATGGGGGAATTGCTACAGTAATGATATCATATGTTATGGGCTTTTTTAATGGATCTTTTGAGGAATTAATGGTTATTGCCATTTCAATCCTCGCTGTACTGATTTGGCTCAGGAGAACAAATAAACAAACAAAAATAAGTCTTGGGGAGATTTAGGGAGATGGCAGGGAAGACGTTAGCAGTCAATAATGCGCTTATTCTGGGGGTTAAGGGAAAGAATAAACCAGTGGAGGGCAACGTGCTCATTGAAGGCGAATTCATAAAAAAAATTTCTGATGAGCCATTCGATGCAGATAAAATCATAGACGCGAGAAAAAATCTTCTGGTTCCGGGATTTATAAACACTCATTCCCATGTCGCCATGTCCAGATTCAAAGGACTTCTGGACGATATCAAACTTTCTGAGTTCCTTGAGAAGACTTTCAAGCTAGATTCACAGAGAACTGATGAAGATATTTACAATTCTTCCATATTGGGCATCTGTGAAATGATTGATTCTGGTATAACCTCTTTTGCGGATCTGTATTATTCAGAAGATATTATTGCAAGAGCAGTTGAGAATACCGGTATCAGGGGATTTCTTTCATGGAACACCCTCGATAAAAAATTTACAACACAAACCGGGGAACCAATAGAAAACGCAGAGAATTTCATACGAAGCTTTTCAAAAAAATCGTCATTAATTATACCATCAATTGGGGTTCAGGGAATATATGTTGCATCGGATGACACATATTTGCAGGCATATGAAATTTCCAAGAAATATGGTACCATTATTCATACACATCTTGCTGAAACAAGGGAGGAAGTTAACAATTGTATGAAAGAAAGAGGAAAGCGTCCTGTTGAACAACTTGATTCCATCGGGTTTCTTAATGAGAATCTTCTTGCAGCACATACGGTTTGGTTGAACCTCTCTGAGGTCAGAGCACTTGCCAAGAACAGTGTAAGCATATCATGGAATTCGGTAAGTAATGAAAAACTTGGAGTTGGAGGAATACCTCCTATTCCTGAAATGATGGCACAGGGAGTGAACGTATCCATGGGAACAGACAGTTGCGGCAGTAATAATTCACTAGACATGTTCTGCGTTATGAAAAATTCTGCGCTTTCCCTAAAGAATTCCAGATGGGATCCATCAATTCTGAATGCCGATGAACTGTTTCAAATGGCAACTCAAAATGGTTCTTATGCTGTTCATAACAATTCAATTGGTTCAATAGGAGAAAATATGCTTGCTGATCTTGTGCTTATTGATCTGGGAGCTTCAAACATGTTTCCAACCTCAGGAAATAACGCAGTAAATAATATAATATACAGCGGGAATCCTGGCAATACACAGACGGTCATCATTAATGGAAACGTATTAAAGGAAGATTTCAAATTCTCAAAAAACCTTGAAAAATTAAAAGGAAAGGCAATGAGGTATGTGAGGGAAAACTTTATCACAATATGACAGAAGATAACGTTTGTCTCCTTCGTCGAAGATGTATGAAACTTATTATGGAAGTTATATCTTGATCTTGAAATTTCTCAGCCAGTCAATATCACTTTCGTAAAGCTGTCTCAAGTCATTAAGTCCATAATAAATGAGAGCAAGTCTTTCGAGTCCCATACCCCATGCCATGACGGGATACTTTATCCCGAGAGGCTTAAGTACCTCGGGCCGGAATATGCCTGATCCTCCCAATTCAACATCTTTTCCGTTTATCTTTACAATCACATCCATACTTGGTTCAGTGTATGGATAATACGATGGTACAAGACGAATGTCTTCGAATCCCAGTTGCGCATAAAAATATTTTAAGAACCATTTAAGGGTGGCAAGAGAGGTATCCTTTGAGTGCACAGCACCCTCTATTTGATGGAACTCGGCAAGATGTTTCCAGTCCACACTTTCATGCCTGAATACCTTTTCAACTGAGAAATATCCGCCCTCAATTTCATTATATTTTGAAAGATATCTTATGGTATTTGGTGTTGTATGGGTTCTCAAAACAAGTTTCTCCGACTCATTCAAATGCCAATCCACACCATATCCTCTGTACCCTCTTATGCCATTTTTCTGAACGC
>JAKBQK010000519.1 GCA_021835265.1 Thermoplasmata archaeon | reverse complement strand
ACGCCGATGCGTTCAGCGTTCTTACCGAGCCTGATCATTTTGCAGGAAATTTTACTGATGGGTTAAGCCTTCAGAAATTCAAAAAGCCTATTCTGATGAAGGATTTCATAGATAGAGAAGAAATGATAGAAACCTCATACAATTGTGGTTTCGATGCCATATTACTAATTGCCGACTTTCTTCCTGCTTCAAGGATGGAGGAACTGGCAGGATATGCGGAAAGCATGCACATGGATGTACTTGCTGAATTCCATGACAGAGAGATTTTTGATAGGATACCTCAGGGGAAAAATGTAATATGTGGTTATAACAGAAGAAATCTTAGAACACTGAAGATGGAAGGAAACGAAGATCAGGTAGTTGAACTAATGGCAGGGCACGAAGTGAAGGTTCTTGAAAGCGGACTTGATAGGAGTAACTATAGGAGATTGCTCAAAATGCCATTCGATGGATATCTTATAGGTTCATCAGTTTTAAAAGAACCAAAATTTGTTATAGAAATTAAAAAAGAAGGAAGTGATTACGATGATGAAAGAAATGAATAATGTTAGAGAACTCTTTCCAAAGGGAAGCCTGAGATTTATTGCAGGTCCATGTGCCGTGGAAAGTAGAGACCAGATGATGGAAACGGCTAAATTCCTGTCCACACTTGGTGTTAAGATACTGCGAGGAGGGGCGTTTAAGCCCAGAACTTCTCCAGATTCATTCCAGGGACTTGCTGAAACAGGATTGAAACTCATGAGGGATGCAGCAGATAAATACAATATGCTTGTGGTCACTGAGGTAATGGGAAACGATGAACTGGAACTTGTCAGTGATTATGCAGATATACTGCAGATAGGGAGCAGAAACTGCCAGAATTTTTCTCTTTTGAAGGATGTGGCAAAACAGTCAAAACCAGTGCTTCTGAAAAGAGGATTTGGAAACACAGTTGAAGAATTTTATCAGGCATCAAGATATCTAAGTGCTGGTGGAAATGAAGATATAATTCTCGTTGAGAGGGGAATCAGGACATTCGAGAATTCTACAAGATTCACCCTGGATATTTCAGCCATTCCAGTACTCAGGAAAAAGGTGAAATTCCCCATAGTGGTTGATCCAAGCCATCCAGCAGGAAGAAGAGAATACGTTGAGCCACTTGCCCTGGCAGCTGTAGCAGCCGGAGCAGATGGACTGATGGTTGAAACTCATCCAAGACCTGAAGAGGCAATGAGTGATAAGGAGCAGCAACTCAACTTCAGGGAATTTTCCACACTGTATGAAAAGGCAATGAAAATTAAGGCTCTGAATCTATGAACTTCTTCATTAGAACGTATGACAGAGCATTGGCAAATTTTTTTCATACTATAAATATCATTACTTCAAAAATACAGTTAACTACTGATACGTACCAGCGAATTATGGAAAAATTATTATGGGTTTTTTCTCGTTAGGTAATCTCTCACTGTTTTTTTCATGGCTCTCCTCAACGTTTCTGATAGGGATGATGTAGAAACACCCAGTACCTTAGCAATCTCCGTTAGTGATGAGGCCCTGTCATTTTCAAAATAGCCAAGATCATAGCACATCTTAAGCACACTCAATTCTCTTTCTGACATTTCATTTCTCTGCTCGTCAGGTTCTTCAACTATTTTCGGGTTTAACTGATCTGCTTCAAGCTGTTTCACTAACTTTTTTAATGAAACTCTGTTCTCAACCAGGATTCTGAAGAGTATTTTTCTGGAATCTACCGATTTACTTGAAACCATTACCGCCTCACTCAGGGCGAGTGCCCTGCATGCAGAACAGCTTTTTCCATATATCCACAACTTTCCGGGGCCAGTTTTTGCAACTTTTTTGGAAAGAGAGTTGATTATTTTCATATCTTCATCGGTGAATGTATCCTTCTCAACAAGATGCAGGGTTTCATCGACTTCTATCTTGAGTCTTGTTACCGATTTAACCCCCTTCATTTTCATTATTGCCTGAGTAATCTTGCAGTCATCCCGTTCAAGCTCGATAACTGCTTCGATTGGATATTTTTCCGTCATTCAGATCATAATAAAACTAAGGTTATTTATTCTTATCAATGTTTATTCGTGTATTTCTAAATAGTTTTTCATAATGAATCATTAGTTTTCTTATTATACCATAATACACTTTTAAATCCATGAACTCTCAAAAGATGGACATTTTAAAGAGACCAAAGACCAAGATTGTTGCTACATACGGTCCTGCATGTTCTGAAGAAAATATTATGGAACACATGATAGAATACGGGGTGACATGTTTCAGACTTAACACAGCTCACAGTACTAAGGAGGAACTTCAGACACTGGTAAATTTCAGGGATAAAATAGCCAGAGAAAGAAAAATGTATGTGAGTATAATGGTTGATCTAAAGGGCCCTGAATTGAGGGCTCTGCTGAACGGTGACACATTAGCAATTTTGTCAGGGAAGGAATACACTCTGGGGCAGCAGGAGGAAAAAGCTGATATCCACATAGCTGTTGACGATGTTGTTAAATCACTGAAGAAAGGTGATGAAGTTCTGTTCATGGACGGAAAGATAAGAACAACTGTCATTCAGGAGGGTAATAGAATATGTAAATTGAGTTCATCTGTTGATGGCATATTGAAAAATAATGGAAGGATGAACATTCCTGGAAGGTACATTCCCATGGGTATTTTACAGGAAAGGGACAGAGAATATCTGAAAATGTCAGTGGAGAAAAACGTTGAATACATTGCGCTTTCATTCGTCCAGAATCGCAATGAAATAGACATGGTTCACGACATGATTGGGAAGATGGGCGGAAATATCCACCTAGTGGCAAAAATTGAAACAAAACAGGCCATGGATAATATTGAAGGTATAGTAAAGGCAACAGATGCCATAATGGTGGCAAGGGGTGATCTTGGTGTAGAGATGCCTGTCCATGAGGTAACAGTAAGCCAGAAGTACATAATGCAAAAAGCCCATTCAAACGGTATTCCCATAATAGTGGCAACACAGATGCTCGAAAGCATGGTTTCCAGTGAATCACCAACCAGGGCAGAAATATCAGATGTAACAAATGCCATACTTGATAATACTGATGCCCTGATGCTATCAGAGGAGACTGCAATAGGTTCTTTCCCACTTGAAGCTGTGAAAGTGTTGAGGGACACTTCACTTTATGTGGAATCATTCTACCATAACTTTGAAGAACCAAGTGAATTCACTGGAAGCAGGGTTACCTTTTCAGTAGCAAAGTCCACGAAGATTCTTTCTG
Organism: Thermoplasmata archaeon; assembly: GCA_021835265.1. Next base: position 5,308 of record JAKBQK010000519.1, on the reverse strand, counting down.
ATCAGATAAATGCGCATCACATTGTGGCTTGCACAAGGGGTGGAAACACGGCCAGAATGGTATCATCAATGAGACCATCCTCTAGAATATTATCAGTAACACCGTCAAGATTAGTGGCATCCAGAACCAATCTCTATCGGGGTGTGTTTCCATATGTCATTGAAAACTTCAAGGAGGATATCTCTGTAAAGGATGTTCTAAATGCACTGGTAGGGGATGGAATGATCCTTAAAGGAGAAAGAATAGTTGTAACATCTGGTCACCCTGATCACCTATTTGCAGGCACTGCACAGGTCAGCGTTCTCACAGCAGGAACACTTGTTGCCAGGGGATATGCACTGGGAAAGAACATATCCGGAAAAATTAACAGTGGGAAAGGAAGTATTTACATGGGAAACTGTGAAAAAATTTCTGATGATAAATTTGATTACAGCTTTTATGAAGCCTTCATAATAACAGGCAATCCAATAAGATCAGTAATTCAAAAAATTGAAAAAGCAGGAAAAACATGCATATACAGTACAATAGTATTGAATGACGTCAAAGACGGAGATGATGTGTTCATTGATTCCGATATTGGTTTTGTCTATGCATGAAATTATTTCAAAAGCTTAATTTTTACAGAATACCTTTAAATAATATCTGAAATTACGTATAACTTATTCCGGTGATACCATGGAAAATGGAGACTTTGTAAAAATTAAATTTGAAATGAGAGTCGGGTCAGATAAACAACTTGTTGCAACGAGCGATGAAGCACTAGCAAAAGAAAATAATATTTATGATCCGGATCAAAAGTATGGAGAGGGAGTTCTTGTAGTTGGATCTGAAGATTTGTTTAAGGAAATTAATGACAGTCTTCTAAGTTCAAAGATAGGAGAAGAGCATGAAGTGGAGATAAAGGCAGAGAACGCCTATGGCATGAGGGATTCAAAGAATCTAAAAGTGCATACCATGTCAGAATTCAAGAGAAATAATATAGATCCTGTGCCGGGAGCAGAAGTAAGAATAAATAACAAGAGAGGTAGGATACTTTCAGTAAGCCCCGGAAGAGTTGTTGTTGATTACAATCACCCATGGGCAGGAAAGGATGTTTTCTACAAATATTCACTGGTTGAGAAACTGGATGGGAAGAAGGAAATACTTAAAGGAATAATAGATCTCAACTTCTCAAGAGGATCAGATAAGTTTGTGATCGAAGAAAGAGAAAACGATCTGGAAATCACAGTTCCAGAAGACATGAAATTCAACATAGAGTGGTTTGATGCAAAGTACAGGGTAGTAGAAGCCACAAGAAAATATCTTAAGGATCTGGTTCTTTACATAACGGAAAAGTATGAACCAGTGAAGGAAGAAGTAAAGGAAGACGATAAACAGGAAATACCAGCTAAGGAAGAAACAGCAGACAAAGAAAACGAGAAAAACGTCAGTGCACAATGATACTGAACAGGGATCAGGTTTCCATCGTACTGGTGGAACCAGAGGTTCAGGGTAATATTGGTGCTGCTGCCAGATCCATGAAAAACACTTTTTTCAAAAATCTTATAGTTGTTGGAACATCATTTTTTGACGACGATGCCTTTGCAAGGGCAAAAGAAGCATCCGACATTCTTGGAAGCGCAGAATATTATTCTGATTTAAAGGAAGTAAGGGAAAACTTTGATGTTCTTGTTGGGACATCTGCAGTTTCATCCGAGAATATGAGAGATTACAGAAGAATACCAATGAAACCATCTGTATTCTGGTCAGATCATTACAGGAACGAGAAGAAGACAGGAATTGTAATTGGAAGGGAGGGGGACGGCCTGAAAAATTCTGAACTGGAGCTTTGTGACTTTTTCATTACCATACCTGGAAATCCCGATTATCCAGTTTATAATCTATCCCACGCACTTACGCTTATCCTTTATGAGTCAATGTTAAACGAGGAAGTTGACTACCCTGAGAAAGACAGAGCATCAAGGGAGGAGATTGAAATTTTGCTGGAAAATATCAATAAAATAATGGGCAAGGTTAATTTCCCCGCTCACAAGATACCTAATACAATGGTGATGTTCAGGCGTCTCATATCTAGATCAGATATGGCAAGGAGTGAATTCTATAGAATAATGGGTATAATGAGAAAAATAGAAATCGCATCAAGAGATATGAGAAACGAAAAAGATGGTTCTTCGTGAAAATCTTTATTAATTCTTGGGCATTCAGGTTTATATTCCGATGGTCAAAATGAGTATACAAGCAGAAAGAAAAACAAGTCCTAAAATTATGGAAACGGTTGAAACCCTTCTTAAATTGTCAAGGGAAAACCAGTCACCTTTATGGAGAGACATTGCAAAGAGGCTCTCTGAGACAAGGCAAAATTATGCAGATCTAAACGTGGGCAAGATATCTAAAATGTGCAAGGATGGAGACATAGTCGTTGTGCCAGGCAAGGTTCTTGGAAGCGGGTATATGGAGAAGAAATTAAAGATCTCAGCTCTTGATGTCAGTGAGAAAGCAATGAAGAAGATCAAGGACTCTGGGTCTGAATTTGTTTTCCTGGCTGATCTGGCAAAGGAAAATCCTGAACCCAAGAATTTAAAAATAATGAGGTAAGATAATGATATACGTAGATGCGGATAACGCAGTTTATGGCAGGCTTTCAACCATTCTGGCAAAAAAGCTGCTGGAAGGAGAATCAGTTACAATAGTGAATGCAGCAAAGGTAGCTGTGACGGGGGGAAGAGATGCAGTACTGGGGAAGTTCAGGAGCAGAAGGGATATAGGAAGTGTCAGGAAGGGACCTTATTATCCACGAAATCCAAAGGCTATTCTCAAGAGGTCCATTGGTGATATGCTTCCAAAAGATAAGGCCAAGGGAAAAGAGGCACTGAAAAGATGCATTGTATACGATGGAGTACCACCCGAACTGAAGGATAAGCAATTCGAGAAATTCGAAAAGGCTCAGAACAACAGGGTAAGCGGTTTTGTGACCCTTACAGAAGTAGCAAAAATAATGGGAAAGGAGGTAAAAGTAATTGAGTGAAGAAATAGTTATAACAACTGGAAAAAGAAAAACAGCTACGGCGAGGGCATATACAAAGAGTGGAACTGGAAAATTCAGGATAAATGACTATCCAGTAGAACTATACCCAGTGGCGCTGCTTAGAGAAAAACTGATGGAACCAATAGCTCTTATAGGTGAAAGGTCAGGTTCAATCGATGTCGATATTTCAGTAAGTGGAGGAGGCTTAACAGGACAGGTAGATGCTGCAAGAACAGCTATGGCTAAAGGAATTGTAAAGTTCCTGAAGGACAACACAGTTGAGGAAATATACAGACAATATGACAGAACAATAATGGTTAATGATATTAGAAGAAAACTGCCAAAGAAGCCCATGGGAAGAGGGGCCAGAGCCAAAAGACAGAAGTCTTACAGGTGATCTGAATGATAATACCTGTAAGATGTTTCAGCTGTGGAAGAGTTATAGGTTCCGATTACAGAAGGTTCGAGGCTGAATTAAACCAGATAAGGGCAAGGAACAGAGAACCAACTCCAGATGAAATTTCTGCAATAATGGACAAACTAGGGCTTGAAAGATACTGTTGCAGAAGAATGGTTCTATCGCACATTGAACTTATAGACGAAATAATGCCTTTTTCATAAGGCATGTACTTTTTTGGGACCGTGGGGTAGCTTGGTATCCTACTAGCTTGGGGTGTTAGTGACTTGAGTTCAAATCTCAACGGTCCCATTACCAATACAGTTTAGATTCTATTTTCATTGGCATTTTCATGATTAGAGTTTATATACTAATGTGAGTCATTCCCGGATATACCGATATTTGAATAATATTTCATTGCCACTTATTCGAATCAACCCCACTCAGGAAACATATAAGGTCTACCCGAGTACGCAATGAGGGAGTATATCCTCTTCATTTTATTTTTGCTTGAGGAAGCAGCAACATCTAGGTGACTATAATATATATGGTTGCATGAGTGGTTAGTTAATCACTAACCTAGAAGGGCACCCAATGAAAACCTTATATTCCATTATTTACTTATTAAGGGAAGACAGTGGATGAGAGTAAAGTAAAGACTTTAGCCGGCTTTCTAAAATGGAATGGCTTAAGCCGAAAAGAGATAACTAAGGGGGATATATCTAACCGCATAAAAGCACAAAAACTCGTATATTTTGGCAGAGTCCTTGGAATACCATTGGATTATGATTTTGACCTATACGTTTATGGACCCTATTCTTCAGCGCTGTCTCATGACTATTTTGAAATGGGAGAAAGAGAGTGGGCAAGGGGGGAAATCGTGATCCCTGAAGGAATTTCTGCTATCCTTATTGCTCTCAAAGAAAAAGACGACTTTTTTTTGGAGATTGCAGCAACATTACATTCTATAAGAACTTCTAATCCAGATGCCTCTGAGGAGGATGTTATTAACGCAGTATCTAACATTAAATCCGAAAGACTTATGGAGAAAAAGGCTTCGATTGATTATGTCAAAAACACATTCAATGAAATAAAAAATCTGAGATTAATCTGAAGCGCAGCGCTTATTATGGCGAATCAAATAAAATCTATAGATGCTAACATACTCATTGATTATTTTCTGTTAGATAACATTGACAAAGACCAAAAAGAAGGAGTAAGGAAATTATTTCACCCTTCAAACTTAGGAGATGTGAAGATAAAGATTTTTGTTTATACGCTTGGAGAAGTTTTCAAAAGACTCTTAGTAGAGAGAGATGGGAACCATGTCCAACTGGATGATAAAAGGATACAGAAGCGTATTGAAGAAGTACAGGGCTTCATTAGCAAGGGTTTTATATCAATTATAAGGATGGAGGATGTTTCAAAAAATTTTTTTGCCCATTACCAGAAAATTGATGCACTTGACGGATTCATAGGAACAGGAGATAAGATGGCACTTGCGGCCTTCTGCGAAGACAGTGATTCTAAAATTTTTTACACTCGTGATACAAAAGTATTAAAGAGCACTAAAGTCATTAGTTATATAACTTCAAATGCCGTAAAAAAGAAAATAGAAGAGTTGTAGTGGTTAAAGGTTCTAATTACTACTGAACACATATCAATTCATATTTAAGACGGGAGCCTTATAACTGCCTCGTCTCCACTGGGACATCTCTGCACGAGCTTCCATCTCTTATTGAGATACGTCTCCAGTTTCCCCTTAGGTATAGTCTTATGCTTATTGCCGTTATTAAGGATATCCGCTTTCTTATCGCTGAATATCTTTTTCAGCCTTTCCTGAAGGTGGTTCATCTCGAGAACCATGAGTTCATTCTTCCCTTTGT
>JAKBQK010000265.1 GCA_021835265.1 Thermoplasmata archaeon | reverse complement strand
TCACATTACCATTCAGATTACTATTTCTTTGGGCAAATATCTTAACAAATTAAGATAGGCAGATGGATTTCTAAAATTAGACCATTTCGAAACTGTCAGTATTAATTCTCTAACTTCTTTGATTTCTTCTGGAAAATAGTCAAGTCCGTAATCAACCACTATGATCTTCTCAGTTTGACTTATGTGCTCTTTGAGATTATTCTCGATAAATTTTGTGGTGCAGATAGTGATCTTTGAGAGTCTAATACCTAATATGCACAAATAATAAACGAAATGCGATGTAATTTTTTTAGTAACACTCATTTTTTCGTAATTGCTTGATTCGATAAACGAAAAAGGGTTATCATGAAGTATCAGAATGTAGGGTTTTCGAAACAGTAATCTGAATGGTAATGTGAGAATAGCTGAAAGTAACTGATGTACAATCACTATTTCTGCTTTCTGACTTTTGAGATATAAAGTAAGTTTTACCATTCTAGAAATGAAACCACCATTTACCATCAAATTGAGTCCTGGAAAATAGTGAGAAATGTCAGTCTTTTTTGCAGTTATTTCCCTATCTTTATCAAATAGAATGTTTACATTTTCATTTTTCATTTCATCCTTGTACGAATCTGGAACTACGTCAGATGTCGCTAAAGAGACGTCGTATCCAAGTTTTAGAAGATAATGATATTCCTTCATCATTACCTTTGGTAATCCTCCTTTAGGGATATTCCAAGAGTAGTCAATTATTCTCTTTTTTTCCATATTTATCTTCTTACCATTGAGCACAGTAGAAAATGTGATTGCAGGAAACCAAATTAACTTTTCCAATGATTTGTAAGGGTTTCTGTAAGTAAATTTTCATTTTCAGGACAGCATCTCACACTTCACACTTACATATCTGAATCAATTCCTATGGTTTGGCAAACCCTGGAATATCTTGTCATGTGATTGTGTATAAGTTATTCTTTGAAGTGTTTTATTGTCCACGTTAATTCTATATTACATCATTACTTACCTGAGATTTACCATATTTTAGGAAAATGAATTTATCTTTGTTTTCCTTTTTATAATATGCTTCTTTATTGATTCTTCGTCTATTTTGACGTTCCAAGTTTTCTTAATGAAAGTGATTAATTCCGTTAATATAAAAGTTATATTTCGACAATAATATTCTTGAAAAACTATGAAGATAATGGTTTGAATTAGCATAAACTACTAGCTGGTTTCAATTTGAAAATTTCGTCTTGGGTTTTCATTCCAAAGTTATGGAGATTCTTCTTTTTGGATCATTAAATTCTTCTTAGCACTTACCGTTTCAATATTTTATATTTTATACCCAAAGATCGTCCCATTAGTCCCTCTATATCATCTCTATCACCTATGATAACAGATTTCTTGATATCTATCCCAAGCTCACTAGCAGCTCGAAAGATCATTTCTAAACGAGGTTTCCTGCAATTGCAATTCTCCTCAGGTCTATGTGGACAGAAGTAAGTCTTCGTAACATTAACACCATTTTCTTCAAGCGTTTCAAGCACTTTATTTTGGAAGATTTGAAATTGCTGCTCTGTAAAATATCCCCTCCCTATCCCAGACTGGTTTGTTATAATCACTATGGTATAGCCAGATCTTTGATATTCTCTCATGATTTCAATACTGTCGTGGTATATTTCCAGTTGTGAAACATCATGACAGTACGGGCAATCCCTGTTTATAGTCCCATCCCTGTCTATAAATAACGCCTTCTTCATTATTAAGATCGAAATACAATAACCCATAAAAAATCATCTTATTGTAAATACAGATTTTTATCGTCGTTGAAAAGAAAATGTATTATTCCTTTTAAGCATTGTACAGTATGAACATTGAGGATATCAAACGATACCTTGAAGAAGGTTCAAACATCAGAAATTCTCTTGACATGAATAAGATAATGAATTTAGGCATCGAGTTGTTGAAATGTTTCAATAATGGGAATAAATTAATTTTATTTGGAAATGGGGGAAGTGCAGCAGACGCACAGCACATTGCTGCTGAGTTTGTCGGAAAGTTTGAACATGAAAGGAGATCATTACCTGCAATGGTTCTCCATGGCAACACCTCAACGATCACTGCAATTGGGAATGACTACAGTTTTGATGAGATATATGCCAGACAGATTAGTGCATTCTGCAACAAAGGAGACACAATTATTGCACTTAGCACGAGTGGTAATTCAGTAAATATCCTTAAAGGTATTGATGAAGCAAACTTGAAACAAGCAAATGTTTTTGGAATAACAGGGCAAACTGGGGGAAAGATGATTGATTTGATCTATGAGGATAGACTTATAAGGATTCCTAGCAAGCGTACTTCTTACATACAAGAATCAACCATTGCAATTGGTCATATAATTTCAAAGATCATAGAGGATTCTCTTTGATTCAGCAGGAAATTTACTTGTTAACTAATCACCCACAAATATTATGCTAGAACCCCTATTAACAATTCTAAATGTAGTAGGTGACAGTCCAAGACTGTCAGAAATCAACTTATGGTATTTTGGGTCTGCAAAAAACATGAGGAAACCCCCACCACCGGAACCTATCAACTTACCACCAATGGCACCGTTTTTCATTGCCTTCTCATATAGTGCGTCAATTTCACCTTGGGAGATTCTGGTGGATAATTTTCTTTTTTCCACCCAGTTTTCATGAAGCAATTTGCCCACTTCACTGTAATTCCCACTGTTCATCACTTCCATTAGTTTGTAAGAAAGTCCAGACATCTTTGCATAATTTTCATATAACGAAGAAATTCTTGCCTTTTGATCCGTGTGAATATGATTTGATCTCCTTTCCAGATTTGTATATAGTAAAAGTAAATGTGTTTGCAGTTGATCCATTGCACCATCTGGCATAATGATTGGCACTACGTTGACTTCTGGTCCCTTGCGAAATTCTATGAGGTTCAATCCTCCAAATGCTGCAGCGTATTGATCCTGCATTCCCCCCTCTTCCTTGAGTATATTACGTTCAATATCAACAGCTTCCCTTGCGAGTTGTGAAGAAGAAGCGTGCTCACCTTTGTACGCATGAAGTGCATTTAGAAGCCCCACTGTAAATGTACTACTTGATCCAAGTCCGGTTCCATTGGAAGGTATATCAGACATGGACACGATCTCGATCTTCTCACTTATATTAAGATATTTCAGAGCTTCCCTGACAACGGGGTGTTTTATTTTATCCACACTATCTACGATTTCTGTACTTGAGTAACTCACTCTGATCTTTTTATCAAATTTTTCGTTGACTGTTATGTAAATATACTTATTGATCGTTGCATTTACCACCGCTCCATTCCCGTAATAAGTGAAATAATTTGGTATATCCGTACCACCACCTGTGAAAGTGATCCTTAATGGAGTTCTGGACATAATCATTTTTTTGGTCATAAGTAAAACTCAGATATTATTCTAATCCCCTCTTTAAGTGACGTTTTTGCCCTAAAACCAAGTACTTTTTCTGCTTTGGACGTGTCTGAAAGTGTCTCCATCACATAATTCTTCACTGGCATTTTGATGTATTCAGGTTCCACATTTGTTCCAAGATGTTTATTGAGCAAGTTTAGCATTTCATTGAGACTATAGTTTTTTCCGTATCCAACGTTAAATATATCAAAACCTTTAATCTGCGACGCTAATATTAGAGAATCGATTAAATCTTCAACGTAAATGAAATCTCTCTTCTGTTTTCCATCCCCATAAATTATTGGTTTCTTACCATCACGAATATTCCAAAGGAATTGTGTTACTAAATTGGCATATTCTCCTTTTGCTTTCTCATACTTTCCATATACAGAGAAGAAGCGCATAGCTAAAACATTAATCCCAAAGAGTTTGCTGTATAATTCCGCCATTCTTTCAGAATAAATTCTAGCCTCAGTATAAAAATCTGTAACTCCAGGTATAATATCTTCTCTATGCGGCGGCTTAATCCCATTATAGATGGATGATGTAGAGGAAAAGACCATGTTTGCATTATTATTCTTGCAATATTCAAGGAGTGCTGTCATCCCCGCAACAACTTCGGATACCAGCATTGGATCATTCCTATACATAGGAGATGCAGAATAGAAACCAAGGTGAAATATCAAATCAACTTTCATTCCCAATGTATTTATATTTTTCACATCTTCATGAAATAACTCAACTTTTCCTTTATCTACCAGATCCTTGATATTATTCTCCGTCCCAGTATGCATATTATCAATCACAATTACTTCATTGTTTGTAGCAAGTCTCCTGACGAGATTGGTACCTATAAAACCAGCCCCACCAGTTACCAAAATTTTACGATTTTTTATATCTGATTGCATCGTATCAATACCTTATACCTTTCCTATTAATACATTTTATTTAGTCGCGCATCATAATTTTCTGTGAAAAGCACGTTTTATAAGTTATGTGTATGTTCCATTTTTAAATCTAATACTTTTGCCTGGATTTTTACTAGTTATGATAATTTTGACTGAATATAAAGTTTTTAGTATTCAAACATTTTCTTTTCTTATAATTGTTTATAGGAAACATTATCAATGAAGAGAGGTTGTAATTTTGTATTGTTATTCTGAAATTGTATTATCATTAATTCTAATAAATATTTTTATACTAATATTCAATCAGAAAAAATGAAGATTTTAGTTACGGGAGGATCTGGATTTATAGGTCGGCACCTAATAAGACAATGCACAGAAAAAGGGTGGGAGACCTTATCCCTTGATCTAGAGAAAAAGAACAATGTGGCCGATAAACATTTTGTTGGATCAGTAAAAGACAAGGGCATTTTAAAGACCGTGACAGCAGACTGCGACGTCATATTTCACCTTGCAGCAACCACATCACCACCTCAGTTCGAAGAGATTGGAAATTCAGGATACGAAAATAATGTTATGGGGACGCAAAATGTCCTAGAAGCAGCAACAGAAAACGGATGCAAGAGGGTGATTTATGCATCCTCTTCTGCAGTTTATGGAGTCACGAACAAACCATCTATTGAACGCGATTTACCGGAAAGATATGAGAATATGTACCCTGTCTCCAAGAGAATAAATGAATTAACAGCCAAATTTTATGGTGATACTGGTAAAATTGAAACGATCGGCTTGAGATTTTTTAATACTTACGGTCCGGACGAAACAAGTAAAAGCGCATATGCCAGCGTTATCTGGAAATTTTTCACAGATATAAAAAATGGAATAAGGCCATCAATTTTTGGAGATGGCAGCCAGAGCAGAGATTTCATTCATGTAGAGGATGCAGCCAGAGCTGCTATTCTGGTCTTGGAGAAGGGAAAAAACACTGAGGTTTATAATGTAGGGACAGGACAAACAAATTCATTTAACACAATTTTCAAAGTTGTCGCAAATGCGATAAATTACAATAATGATCCTATATACATTGAGAATCCCTTGAAGAATTACCAGTATTACACTTGCGCTGACATAACGAAGGCAAAATGGGAACTGGGATTTGAGCCTCAATTTACTTTAGATAAGGGGGTAGAGACATTTCTTCAGTAGGGTCTTTATTAACAAGTCCATATTGCGATTTTATTTCCTAATAATAATGCAAGTTTTTATTCTGCACATGAATCATTTCGCATTATTGATATTGGGTATTTTTCAAGATGATATTAATTATTGAAGAATTAATTTCATCAAAAATCCCATAAAAATCCAACATATTTATCATATTACACTAAAGTAGTGATTTTTGATAATCAACTCGCATATCTTAGTGATTTATTTTTTGGATCTCTATAAAAATCTCTTGTAATAAGCAGTCATTTCTGAACTGAATTTGTGCATATTGAAATGTTTTGCTCTCTTCAAAGAAAGAGATGTATATTTTTCTTGTTGATTGCTTGCTTCATTTATACCTTCAACAAATGATTCTGCATCGTCATTATTACATAAGATTCCTGCTGAACCAGTGATCTCGTTCATAATTTCAATATCTGAGACTATTACAGGAAGACCAGAAGCCATAGCTTCTGTGACTGGGAAATTAAAACCTTCAAATGTCGAAGTCAATATAAAAGCATCGGATGCAGAATAAATTTCAGATAGGGCATTATCAGAAATATTTTTAAAGTTTAAATTAAATCCAGCTGAAGGCCCTACTCTTATTATTTCAAATTCACCACTTATTTTTTGACTAATCTCCGTTAGAAGTTTGAGATTTTTCCTAGGAGAATCTGAAGATACCGAAACAATTAACTTCTTATCAAATGGAAGTTTATATTTCTCCCTCAAATGTTTCTTATTTAATCTTGGATGAAATATTTCAGGAACACCATGATAAATAGTTTCTATTTGACCACCAAAATTCTTTTCCTCAACTTTTGCTTTAGTAGTATTTGACACAGCAATGGCATTAGTGAATTTCAAAAATTCCCTAGTAAACTTTTTATATAATACCCCTCTAAAACTATTATTTTCATCAAATGCAAATAAATCATGAAAAGTTACGATTTCATTATCACTTCCTTTTGAGAAGTATGGCATAGACTGTTCAGTATAGTGAATTATACTTCCATCGCGGATGCTTTCTTTTAAGTGGTTTATCATTTTAATGTAAACAATTCTTCTCGCCGTTACGTTAAATGAAGCAGATCGAGTTCCGTCATATAGAAGACCTTTGGGAAAGTCGTGATATGATGGATTAAACTTTATATTGATCACCTCTGCATTTCCACGAACCACATGATGCAAATTATCAGTGTATCTGGCCAATGCGTATCCTTTGGGAAAATGATTTAAGATAAGAATTTTTGGAAACTCAAACATTGTTATAGGAGTTAATACCAATTCTAAAATATTTCTATATTGAAAAATCCTAAAGCATGGAAACAGCATAAGAACCATTGCAAATTGAAAGGTGTTCCGTGGCTAGCAATATAGTTACAAGTATTGTAAATATTAATTTGTCGTGTTTCCCTTAACAATGAACATTGGAATCATTACCCTTAAGTGAGATAATTGTGGAGACTCAATAGAAAAGAAAAATCAGAAAATACATTCTGGATCATAGGAAATGTGATGATACACATAGAACCTTTAAGAGATATGTGCATCCTCGCTCTGACTGTTGTTATTGAATCACTATATTGGATCGTCTAAGATGAAAAATTTATTTATACTAATGGTGTTAAAAAGTTCAAGATACTTTTAAAGGATTCAATACACGCAAACTTTGTTAAAGAGATGTTAGAAGAACTGAATAAAGAGCTATTAACACAAATCATTTTTCAGATGTTCTCAAGATATATTACTCCAAAAGAAAAATTCATCATAACAGATTTATATTAAGTTGATTCCTTGTTTAGATGTAAACGCCAGATGAATATTGTCCAAAATCGGCAAATGAAATCTGTCCACCCATATTTATGTTTTCCATTTTCTTTCACTTCTCCCTGTAAGGCGGAGGATTACCCTTCCGCCGGTCTTTTAGCCTGTAAGACTCACCCTTGATGTTCAACACCGTGCAATGTTTAAAATCATGTCCAGGATGGCTGATGCCATCACCTGATCTCCCATGACCTCACCCCATTCTGCAAAAGACTTGTTGGATGTGAAGATCGTGGATGATTTCTCATACCTGTGCGAGACAAACTGGAATAGGAGATTCGATTCCTCACGGTTCAATAGCAGATAACCAATCTCATCCACTATCATAATCCTGTACTTTGAATAGCTCCTGAGGAGGATGTTAAGCCTGTCTCTCTGGTATTCCTTCCTGAGAGACTGCACCAGTTTCACTGCAGATGTGTAATACGTGGAAACGTCGGACTGGAGAGCCCTTATTCCAATGCAACCGAAAGATGTGTCTTCCCTACTCCGGGAGGTCCAAGGAATACCACATTCTCTTTATTATGCTTGAATCTGAGCGTCATGAGATCATCTATGACTGACCTGTCGATGGATCTCTGGAACGGGAAATCGAATTCCTCCATGGTTTTTCTGAAGGGAAAACCTGCATACTTCAGCTTTGTCTCATATCTTTTGGAGAGCTTGCTCTTCACCTCTTCAGAGAAGAGATGATCCAGGATCTCTATGATGCTTTTGTCCCTGGAATTCTCCAGATAATTGTCAATAGTGTGTTCAATGGTGCCCATTCCAAGAGAGATCAAACTTTCATGCACCCTTTCATAAGAATCCATTAAATGACCTCCTCATATTCAGACAGATCACGCTTCTCCACCCTTGTCTGGAAATTCTCCATATTCTGTTCCTTGATCGCTTGAGGAGGCCTTCAAAATGCTATTTCCTCCTTGATATTCTTCCAGATCCGGGTAGAATATCATGTTCTGCCACGATCTGAGAATCAATCTGTATCTTCAGGGTTGACGATTCTATGATCCATGCCATTCTGCCTGCGTGTATCCATGGAACTGAATATCCGTTCCCCTTGTAGGAAACATAACAGTCCCTAGATATTTTCCTTATCTCCTCTATCCTGATGGAATAGTCCTGCACTGAATCCATGGGATTGAGCTGTTCCTTCTTCGCTCGTTCATAAGGTATTTCATGGGTGGTGCCATGGATCTGGGAATTGACCT
>JAKBQK010000299.1 GCA_021835265.1 Thermoplasmata archaeon | reverse complement strand
CTTCTGGCTGTCATTGTGGCTTGAGCTTATTATTACTTCAGAATATGATGAAGGTAGATACTTATCAAGGATCTCCTTGTACATCACGCAGGCCTCCCTGTCAACTGCAACGAGAAACGCCTTGTAGTCAAGTGGTCTCACATTATTCTTAAAATGCTCTGCTAGGTACTCTGCTATTTGCTCCATCCTGTCAGCGTTCTTCATCATGTTGCGAAGGGTGACCTGTTTTTCCATGATCAAATTAAGTGTTTCAATATCGGATATGCCTGTCATTTCAGCGTTCTTTAGAAAACTCTTTTCCAGAGTATCACGATCCACAAGCATCCTGTTTGGTGCAAGGGAATAGTTCAGGGGAAGGGTTGTACCATCCCTAATGGATTGCTTGATTCCGTACTTGTCCAGATAGCCATAGGGGTCATCCCTTCCAAACATGAGAAATGTGTCATTCTTGCCTGATGATCTTGATACTGGAGTTCCAGTGAAACCAATTAATGTAGCGTTTGGAATTGCTCCCATCAAGTAGTTCCCAAGCTTCCCGCCTGTGCTTCTGTGTGCCTCGTCTGCAAAAACATATATTTCCTTACTCATGTTTATCTTTTCAGGCATTCCCTCAAATTTCTGTATGGTTGAGACTATGATGGTAGAAGTTTCAGATTTAAGGAGTCCCCGGAGTTCTTTCTTATTGTCAGTAACATGAACATTCTCAAATCCAAGTGCCGAAAGGTTGCTGAAAAGCTGGCTCTCAAGCTCGTTTCTGTCCACCAGCATTAATATGATTGGTTTTTTTATAAAGCGGTGTTCCATGATCTTCTTTGCAGCCACTATCATGGTGTATGTCTTTCCTGATCCCTGTGTATGCCATATAAGTCCTCTGCTCTTTGGCGAGAGGCTACGATCCAGCACCTTCTCTGTGGCCCTTGCCTGGTGAGGTCTCAGAACTGCCTTCTTCAGCTCATCGTCCTGTCTTGTAAACAGTATGTAATCCTGAATGAAATTGAGAACCTTTTCACGCATGAAGAACGATTTAACCTGGTCTTCAAGTTTATCGTTATTCTCGAGTCTCCATGAAAATATGCTCTTGCTGGAGAAATTCCATGTTGGTCCGTAGTAGAAATCTATGGCGTTTGTAACCTGATATACCTGTGGTATAACCATCATCTCTGGAGTTTCCTCATGATATCTTCTTATCTGTTTTAGGCCGTCCGTTATTCCGTCAAGGCGATGAGGAGCTTTTGCTTCAAGTATGAACACAGGAATTCCATTGATATAGAATACAACATCCGGTCTGTTTGTCCTGACGCCGTTAGTGAAGGTCATCTCATCCGTCACATGGTACTCATTTCTTTCAGGGTTTTCAAAGTCAATGAGTTTAACATTTCTGTCTCTTCTCTCCTCGGAGATGAATACAGTACCTTTTCCGGTGAGATGCTGCCATGCTTTCTCATTTCCTTCAATGGTTGCTTGGATGGTGTTCTCCAATCTCTTTATGATAATATTCGCTGTTTCCAAATTGGCAAAATCCGAATTGAGTTTTATGATTTGGGATGAAAATGTCTCTCTCAATATAATACCTGTTTCGCCGCATCTCATTCTCACAGCATCGTCTGGTTTCAGATAATTCCATCCTATCTGTTTTGCATATTCAATTATAGGATTCTGGACACTTGATCTTTCCGTGGCAAAAGAGGGCATCAGTTCTCACCTTTTGATGTGTTTAACTTGACTCTTATTTTTCCAGTAAGAAGATCACCCATCAGGCCTTTTTTAAGTTTTTCTAAATGTGTCTTCTTGTTTCTGAGGAGTTCCAGTTTATTGTCAACCGTTGACAGGATTTCAGCGATTTTTTGTTGCTCGAGGATGGGTGGAAAAGGAAATAGAAATTCCTCTATTTCTTCTCTCTTAACACTTGGTAGTGTAGTCTTTGCATTTTTACCTGTAAGTTTATTCAAAGACATAAATTCAAATAAGAAATTCTGAGAAATTTCTGTCTTATATTCTAAATAGAAGGAAGTATCAGAAGGCCATGAAGGAGTTCTAATGTCCCAGACTGCTCCAGCAGTACCCTTACGGCCTATAACTATAGTTGGAGTGCAAATTAGTGGTACACTTACAGTTCCGAATACTCCACTGGAACCGATTAGCGGAATAGTTCCTTTGGTTTTCGGATTAGATCTGCCATACTTGACATTGGCGCATTCTTGTATCATCTTTAAACCCCATTCCTCTGGTATCTCTCCTATCTCTGTCATCTTAAACTTCATGTGCCCGATGCCTTTTGTGAGAAGAGTCTGCATCAGCCCTTTCTTGAAATTTTCAATCAGGGTGATTTCCTCATTTACTTTTTGAATTGTTTCGTATGCAGTGGATAGGATTTCAGCGATTTTTTGTTGCTCTGGAAGAGGAGGAAGAGCTATTTTTAATCCTTTAACAATTTCAGCATTGAGATTTTTTTGGGTAGTAGATCTGAGGAATTTCTTCAAAGAGTTTTTCAAGTTTTTTAGTTCATAATAAAGAAAAGTGACATCTACATTTTCTTTGTTTGGGATGATAGATATTATAGCCTGATTTGTAGCAACTGGAATCTTATTTATACAGACTTCCCCATAGCTAGCATACATTGAGAACAATATAGAGTCCTTTGGCGATAACCATGTACTGCTATTGTTCAAGCCATCATCTGTTATAGACTCAATAGTTCTTGTTAAGTATTTAGATGAATCCACAATGTCTTCTATCTTTACAAATGGTATCGTTCCATTTTTATAATAATCATCAACAGACTTTAAAGGAGTGCCTCCTGCTTTCATTTTCTCCGTAACTTTAGGATCCCCCATTTTAATACAATCCCATCCATCAGGTATCTCCCCGATCTCTGTCATCTTGTATCCGAATTTAGTCAATGTAACCAAGCTCCTTCATATAAGAATTCAATTTCCCATTGACTTCCTCAAGTTGTATGTCAACTTCATTTATCTCAGAAAGCACGGATCTTATATCGATCTGCTCCTCACTAGTTATCTGAGAAACATAGAGCGTTACGTTAAGGTTACCATTCTGCTTCAATACGTCTTCGTTAGTTCTTGTGACAGAAAAACCCTCGTGCTCCTGAAAGGTTTCAAAAGTATCAGCAATTCTTTCAATGTTTTCAGGATATAGCTGATTCAGTTTTCTTACTTCTTTATGTTTCCCAAATTCATTTGATGCATTTATGAACAGTATCTTTCCCTTCTGATTTGCACTCTTAGACTTGTTGAATACAAGTATGGAACCAGGCGCACCAGTGTTGTAAAACAATTTTTCTGGAAGGGAGATAACGCATTCTACCAGATCTGCAGCTATTACTGTGCTTCGGATCTTCCCCTCAGCATTTCCTCTAAACAGCGATCCCTGATCAAGAACAACGGCAACCCTCTTTCTCGTTGATGCTAACATGTGCTGAATCCAGGCCCAGTCTCCGCTTGATTTTGATGGTACTCCATACAGGAATCGGTTGTAATGATCATTCTTCAGCTGATCCGGATCAAAGTTCTGATTCCACATAGGATTCGCAGTAACCTTGTCAAACTGCATGAGCGATCCATCAGAATTGGTGTATGCTGGTCTCTCCATTGTATCGCCAATTTTTATTTCAGCGTCAATGTCATGGATTATGGCGTTCATTTTGGCCATTGCAAATGTGAGGCGATTGATCTCTTGACCATAGAGCTTTGGGAAATTCGAGGTGCTGTCTGATCCGTATTTCTTAACAAATGCACTGTAGGTTCTTATGAGAAGACCTCCGGAACCACAGGCTGGATCATAGACAGATTCTCCAGGATCCGGATCAAGAATCCTACCCATAAGCTCTGCAACCTCCCTGGGTGTATAGAATTCCCCGGCACTCTTTCCGGAACCCTCTGAGAATTTGCCTATAAGGTATTCATAGGCGTTGCCAAGAACATCAGCATCTATATCTTTCAGGCCAAGTCTTTTGCTGCTAAGTATCTCAAGAAGTTTCCTCAGGCTTGCATCTGATATTGTTCTGGATCCTCCAGTTGCCTCATTGTAGTCATTCTGATCCACGACCCCCTGCAGTCTTGGATTTTCCCGAGCAAGATCCCTCAGTGCTGATGTTAAATATTCACCAAGCGATTCCTTCTGTCCGGTTATGCTGTTCCATCTGGATCTTTCCGGAATGTAGAATCTCACTAGTTTATGATCGGCATTCACCATTGCTAGAGCAATATCCCCGCTGCTCGATATGTTTGTCAGTTCATCTTCAAAAACATCGTTCAACCTCTTTAGAAAAATCAAAGGAATGATGAAGTCCTTGTACTTGGGGGCCTCTATTTCACCACGTATTGAACATGCGGCTTCCCATAGCCATGATTCCAAGCTTTGGCTATTATGATTATTTAGGTTTGAATCCATAGTTTGGTTATAATCTTATAAGTTTTTAATCTTTGCCGGGAAAGGTTACCATTTAAGAAAGAAGAGAATGTATTAAATCTGGGGTAAAATTGAAATGATCTCAATACAATCTGTACCTGTTCCGTTGATTAATGGATTTTTTGCCTGCATGAACTTGTGTTTTAACCAGAAACTTAATACTTAAACTTACAAAGATCTTTTATATATCCGTATGTATTGTACTTATGGAATTTCAAAGGCAAATAATTGA
The DNA here is from genome assembly GCA_021835265.1 of Thermoplasmata archaeon. The sequence continues at coordinate 4,010 of JAKBQK010000299.1, read as the reverse complement.
ATCAAATGACATTTCATTATTGCCATTATATATAACAAATACTTTTAAAGAAAAATTCCAGGAAAGCATAAATATTTTAGAACAACTTTACAAAAAGAACAAAAGATGGATTGTAACCTATTCTGGAGGAAAGGATAGCACTGCCCTTGTGGTTCTATCATTGTATATGAAAACAGTCCACCCTGATATTGATCTGAACATCACCTATTCAGACACTATGATGGAAATACCACAAATGTCAGTAGTTGCTTATACATTCTTAAAGTCAATAGAGAAGAAGTATCCTGCCGAAGTGAAGATCGTTTATCCTGATATAAATGACACCTACTGGGTCAGGATGATCGGCAGAGGTTATCCCCCTCCAGGGCCAAGATTCAGGTGGTGCACCCCAAAAATTAAGATCAAGCCCTCAAGGAAACTCCACGAAGACAATGGCCTCTTTATAACTGGATTGAGGATTGGGGAAAGCCAACAGAGAGATATACGACTTAAAAGTTCATGCTTAGATGGAGGGGCAAATGAATGTGGCAGTGATGTATGGGTGAACCAGAAAGGAATAGATGTAGCAGCTCCAATTATTCACTGGACGGCTGAGGATGTATGGTATTTTTTGATGTTCCCCGGTAAAAAAGCAATACAAGAAACACAGCTTGTTGTTGATCTATATGGAAACACTTCAATGAGATTTGGATGCTGGATGTGCACTGTCGTAATGAAAGATAAAACCATGATTGCACTGGCCAAATCCGGGGATTATAAAGTTCAAAAACTACTAGAATTTAGGGAATGGATCGTGGAGGAAAGCAAAAAACCTGAGAACAGGTATTTCAGGAAGGATGGAAGAAAAGGGAGACTAAATATAACATTTAGAGAAATCGTTTTAAGAAAATTGTTAGAACTGGAGGAGGATCTAAATTTTAAGATAATAACGGGAGATGAAATAATGACAATCCAGAATCTACTTGATAGCGGGCAATACAGAAATTATTGATTTTGTTTTTCATTCCCCTCTTCTACCTCTTCGTAAAGACTCATTACAAATTCAATTATTTTCTCTTTTTTTCCCTGATCATTACCTAAATTATACAACAAACCTACACATAGAGTGTCCCATAATCCTTTTCTTTTTGTAAATGAAGGAATCTTTGCTATTAGAGTTTCGGAGTCTTTGTACAAACCTACTTCATGAATTGATTTTACCCTTTTAAACTCTATCTCCTCGACGTTATATTCATCAAGTATTTTTTGTTGTACTCCTTCCACTCTTCTTTTGATTTTTTTCTTTCTGTATACCTCTCTACGTTGCTTAATATTAGAAACTATTGATCCTCTTCTGTTTTCAGGAAACAACTTTTCTTGCTCCTTCGAGAATTGTGTCTCTATCATTGCTTTTTGGTTTTCAGTCTTTGTTGTATTTGGCCTAGGAGGTGCATCCCCACGAATAAAATTGACCAGGTAGTTTTTAAGAAACCGGTATATGTTGTTCCCTTCATAAAGACCCTCTCTGTCTAAATTTACTATTTGTTGAAATCCATCATCCATGAACACTTCGACCAATGACTGTTGTTGTATCATATAAGTATCCACAAAAAATTTCATTGGATCAGTAAACTCATTACCCAATCCAACGTTGAATAGTCTAAACAAAAGTCCACTATATTCAGCTGGAGATATTCGTTTTGACTGGTGATAGTAATATCCTTTCACAACTACCTTCTCGTATTCCCCTTCATCGTTAAGAACGCTTTCATTTCTTTGAGGAATTATATAAAGATAAGGATCCAAATTTTCAAATCCTAACTTCTCCAGTTCATCAAGGTTTGGGTATAAAACTGGCTTAAATATTTTGAACTCGTTACGTATTTCTATTTCACTATCATCGGTTTTAGTTAATAATCTCAATTTTACATTAAAATCTAATTTATTAGTGTTGTTTTTAAGTTCTAGGTACAAAGGGTCATCTGCTCCAGGGATTATAAAGTCTTTATCGTTATATTTCACTTTTGTTCTCACAGGGCCATCTGGCAGATATTCTACAGGACTCATTAATCCAACGTCAACAATGAGTTTATCAATCTGTGATAGTAATGACAATTTATTTACCTTTTGTATATGTGATACAAATTCTTCAAAGTACTTATCGTCTGGAGCATTTTTTCTCGGGTTCATCCAAACATAAGAGTCCTTAATTGTTGGAACTATTGATTCAAGGAAAGGGGGTTTAAAATCACTGATCTCAATTTCAGTATAAGAGTCGAAACCTCCTACATGTCTAGAAGATAAGTTCACGTTTCCCAACTTTGACTTGTCCATAGATTCATTTCTCTGGATGATGTCATCGAAAAAGGCAAGAGATATTTTTGCAATATATTCTCTGGTATCACCAGATTTCTTCGTTCTTACAGTAAAACCTTTGCAGGCTGAGGCTACTGACAACATGCCTATTCCCATTCTTCCAACAACTTTTCTCTTCTTCTTATTGGTGATGTTCATTTTACCTATTGTATTTTTTGTACTTCCCCCAATGTGTGTAAATACATAATACAGGTCCTTTATGGACATACCTTCCCCATCATCCCTGATGGTGATTTTATCTAAGTGAAGTCTAGTGTTAGGATAAGTAAAATGAAAGGTTATCAACACATTTGAAGCGTCTGCATCATAAGAATTACTAAGCAGTTCTTTTATGGAACTTCCAGGAGATCGGTATAGTCCAGCTGAAATGTGTTTTATAATTTGTGCAGCAACCTGAAGAGAGATCGTGTCAACATATTCTTCTTTATCACTCATTTTAATCACCTAATTCTTTATTTTCCTGTGGGTAAAACTTCATAAGTATTTCAAAAAATGGTTTTGAACCGAAAAAAATTTGGTTGGTATCATATCGTTTCCCATGAATAACATTGGATGCAGTATCAAATATTTCTTTTATATTAGTTAATTCTTTTTCGTCTAAATTTCTATTTTTTCCTTCCTCGTCTTTTGTGATGTAATTACTAATTGATGCATATAATTCATTTATTAGATTCCCTTTTTTTCGTTTAAAAGACTTTGATTTTTTTAATAAATCAATAAGGGTTGAAAATGTAATCAAATGAAGGGCCTGTGATAAATTATCAGTTTTCTTTGCCTTTGCTTTAGAGAATAAGTTGTTTTTTTCTTTTTCAGGAAGAAACTTGTTTAAAGCAGGAGCAATAAAATTTTTTTTAAAGAAATTTTCTATCAAGATCCTTAAAGATATTGCACTCCCAAACGGATGTTTTATGCTAATAAAACTGACATAGTAGTCGAAGAGTTCCTTATCCTCGTCAGACAATATTGAATAGATTGGTTTTTGTTCTTCAATAAATTCCTCAATTGTTCTACTATCTTCCGTCTTGCCCAAAATCTTTTGCCCTTTTCCATCTTTGTCTACTTTCATTCTAACAAAATGAGATGAATTACAAACTAGGTCTACATAATTTCCTTCTCCTTTTCCATCGAGAATTTCATAACATGGAAAAGTGTCCGCACCACTTAAAAAGCACATTGGTTCAATGTTCGTTCCTTTATACTTGATTTTCGTAACCATTCAAATCTCCTCCGAAATGTAGGTGCATTGATTATGTAAAACATCAAGAGTAAATATCTTCTTGTTATTGGAAGAGTTTGTTTCTCCAAACCCACTAATTAAATTAGCAAGTGAACTTTCAATTCCATTCTTGTATGCAAATTTCTTATTTTGTTTCATATTCCTTGAGATCAAGTCCACTTCACACTTCTCATCAGACATATCTTTATTTACCATATCTCATTCACTCCTTACTCTAATTTTGCTGCACAGTTCATGCAGAATTTTGCCGTCTCTGGATTCTCAAAACTGCATGATGGGCACATTTTAACTCTTCCTTTATAGTGCATCATCATCTTCTGGACATGCGGATATGTCCATGCTGCCTTCACGTGCCAGCAATCGTATGAATCGTCATGCTCGCACCATAAGCGGAACTCACCGTTTCCATTCCGCTTTA
>JAKBQK010000499.1 GCA_021835265.1 Thermoplasmata archaeon | reverse complement strand
TACCACTTGCAATATTCTTAATTATATTATTCATAATCTGCCTGTAGATCGGCTCAGATGAAGCCAGGTCTATAGTTATTGCAAAGCCTTCATTTTCTTTATGCATTCTTTTTGCACCTTCATTTTTTTTATTCTGTCCTATAAAGTCTTTTCTTGCAAATTCTGACATTGATTTAACCTATGTTATAGAATAGATAGAACACATATAATAAGATTATCATTTATTTTGAATTCCGGTTTGACCCGGTAATTTACCATCTTATGCAAGCAGGAAAACGACGTTTGGTTTGGGTAAAAGGCACTGTGTGAAGTGGTTGGAAAGAGCTTTCTCCAATTGACATACCTTGAAAAATTGTGGATATTTTCGTATCAATTGGAAACAGAACTATTTAAAGTCTGAGTAATTTTGAGTGTCTAATGACCTTATACCAGTACGAAATTAATAAAAGCAAGGACAAATTCATTTCAAATAATCGTTAGTGATTCTTCCGTTTTCAGGACCATTAAACGACAATATCTCATTGTCTTAGGAAAACATTTTAATATTTTTCCATAGACCCACCATATTCACAGTTATTCTGTTTTGCTCAAAACTATAATTAATCTGGGAATATAAGAATCAAGTTTTTAAAACCATCTAAATAGCACCCTCATATAGGACGCACAGCAACAAATTTGCTGATAAGTTTCAGTCTTCAATTTTGAAGCCGTCAAGTTTCAACTGACATATACGTTTAAATCTTCCCAGTCTTAGATAGGGACTAAAGTCTTATATATGACGTGTATTATATGAGATTCAATACTATTCTTTCTGGAGTTTTTGAGGAAAATTCATTTGGCGTTTACATTCTGCAATGTCCCCGGTTCGGATAAAAAAAGAGGATGTAACATCCGTTGCATCAAATGGTAAAGAATTTAACCTGACCACATTAACTCACCTATGGGAAAGATCCTCAAATTTGATAATTCCAGCACCATTTTTAATCGTACATCCTTTTCGAAAATTAAAACAAGTTTATTTGATTATTTTCTGCCTTTGTTCATAAAACATGCAATTGATGCCTCAGGAGAAATATATGCCATAAAAGATGATAATGATGATTTTTCAGGGATTTATATTTACGATCCAATTGAAAATTCTGGAACAAGCTTTGCAAAGGACTCTAACACAGCAGAAGAATTTTTCCTGATGAACCTCGGTCAGCTCTTCTATTCGAATAGAATGTTTGGTGATTATTCAGGTATTGAAAGAATAAATTACCTGAAAATGTCTGAACTGAATGTTAAATTTAACTTTAGAAACAGAGTTCAGATTATGGGAATTTCCAGAATAGATGAACTATTGAACTTTTTGGAAATGGCATATGGGAGAATCAACAGGGCATGGGTAGCTGCGGCATTAAAATATGGAGATAAGTGTTTTGTTTGTGAGATGGATAATAAGATAGTTGGAATGGGATGGATAACACAATATTTCAGACGGGGAAGACTTCATTCCCTTTATGTTGATCCGGGATATAGAAACATATCCATAGGCATGGATATTGCCTTGGCAAGGGTATATTATGCTTCCCAAATTGGTTTGGAAAGTGTTATATCAGAAATACCGGAAAACAGTGTTTATTCCCAGATAGTGGCTAACAGAATTGGCTTTACGCAGGAGGGTATGCTCTATATGTACAAACGCTAAAGGATTAAAAAAATGGATATATAGGGCATCAACTTCTTGGAGCTCCGCAAACAGGGCATTTTTCCAGAGTGGAATCTATGAGTGCTCCACAATACTGGCATTTTACTTTGACAATTTCTTTAATCACTACCTGCTCCGTTCCACTTGATTTAGGATCCAGATGTATTTCCTTCTTATTACCATCATCAGGGTTCTGAGTCATTCTCACTTCACCTCCGGTATTGGAATGTCTCTTTATGTTATTTTTATTTCTCCTGTTTATGGACATTGCAAGAATTACAATAATGGCGAAAACGAATAGAGCTGCAAAGGCCATGTCCATGAACGGGAAAGAAGAACCTTTTTCTGGACTGGCTGTGACGGGTGAAATATTAACGCCATAACTTGAACTCTTTACATATAGGGTATTGGTGCACGTAAATCCATCACCCTGTCCATTTGAATCAACCTCGCTATAAACGTACGCAACTATGAATCCGGTACTTTTATCGTAATATGCATTCCATGTATATGAGGCATTGAACACTCCGTAAGAATCATCTCTGACGTAAGTTCCGCTTGCAGTTAAAAAAATAGTAGATATGTTCTTATTAGAATTGCCCGGGTAATAGTTATAATCAACAGAAGCAACTTTCATTTCAGTGTTGAGTATTTCTTTATTTGAATTTAGCTTAATCGATGGGTTAGTGTAAAACCAAATGTGTGGATTGATATATCCTGTTTCATTATCAGTTCCATTTGTGTATGCGCAAGTTATGGTGGAGAATGTAAAATTACCGGCACCCATCCGGCTATTAAAATAATTGTAATTAACACTCCTTACAGCGCATGAATAGTTATAATTCATCGATATGTTACCATTTGAAAAGATCTGCGAGACAGTTTCAGTTCCATTTACCCAGTATTTGCAGTAAAATCCGGTATAATTGCCTTTTCCATTGTTTATTGAGGTCAACTCTGCGTAATTGAAAAAAAGCCCTTTTGGAGGTGTTGTCTCCGCGTGCCCGCCAGGTATAGATATACTGATAATTGTGAGAATAAAAAGTACAGTAACTAAACGAATCCCACTCATCCTGAAAATCCACCCACCGCGTGAATGTGTGCAGGATGAACACCACCTATTCCGCTGAAAGTGGAATAATAGCATCCATGCACCATGAGTACCGGTACATAGTATTGAAATAGGGGGGAAGAAGGGACATAGTAGAAATTATAGGGCGTGTCAGTTAAAGGAGCCTTTGAATCAATACCTGTTATCAATTCACTTCTTATTCCGTGTATAAGACTCGCAGATGCCGCCATTAATTCCGACCTTTCAAATCCTGTGAAGTTGTTTTCAAGCAGATGGTAAGCCTTGGATAAAAGATCAAGTGTCTCGTTTGATTCCATCACTGGAACTGTAGCTACTATAGTAGAAGCAACTAATGGATATTCAAGGTAGTTTTTCAGTGCATCTATGACAATAGATAACTTATCTTTAATTTCATCTGGTTTCAATTCAGAAATAGCAACATATGCAGAAGATAATTCCACATCCTCCGACTCATCATATCCCCACTGTGACAATATTTTTCTCATATCAGCAAATTTTTCACTTATCTCATTGAAGTTCTTATTAATAGATGCCATCACAGCGGCGGCTTCATAAGAAGGTGTTATTTTTCTAAATTCATCAAGATTCTGTAATGGGAAAGTTCCATCATATCTTCTCGATAAATAAATAATTGCTGCTACGGCCGTTGCTGACTCTCTTGGCACACTGCTTTCCCGCATTACTTTTTTAAATACTTCCTTAAAGTCTTCCATATTATCTTCGATATCTTTCCCCGCTCCTGTTAAAATCTCTGTTGCCATTAGGTGGTTTTCAATGTTTTTACTGTATGATCCCAGTGCTTCATAAATACCAGTGAACCTGTTTTTTATTGAATCAACATTGTCCTTAAATTTAGCCAAGGCTATTGCTGTACTCAATAATATGGAATCTTGTTCAATATTGGGAACTACACTTTCAATATATGAGTAGTAGGTTTTGGAGGTGTTCACAATATTGTCTAAATCTTCCATAGTTTTTGTCATTTCCTTCTCATAATTTGTAAAATCTTCATCAGAAAATCTGTATATTCTTATTGCAAGATCTTTCACTAAATTCTTACCTTTGTCCGTTAACATTATGAATTGATTGTTGTATGGAATTAGATTGCTCATCAGGGCCTTCTTTGCGAGGATATTATTGAATTGAACTTCGTAGGACTTCTCAGTTTTGTCTATATTTTCTACTACTGACTCTTCCTTCTCTACCAGGCTCTTTAATGCATCCCTCTTCTCTTTCTTCTCAAGGTAGAACCTTATAGAATGTTCCTTTCCTTCCTCTTCTTTCAAAACCTGCTCATGCTCTAAGAACTCCTTTTTCATGTTTGCCATCTGAGTAGAAATCTGGTCCTGCTGGGCAATTTCCGCCTTTAATGCATCATAATCCCCTTGAGAATAGATTTCCATATAGCCCTGATCCTTTAAATATGTCAGGCTTTGAGAATCAATGGTGGTATTCAACTTGCCCATTGAGGTTTCCTTTAAAAAGTTATAAATGTCAAGTGCCTTAATTTATTTCACCCGGTTCAGCATAGTTAAACACATATTAAATTTATCACAACCAAGATCGTTTTTGATTATGAGTTGAACATTTTCTCCATTCTTTTCAAGTTCTATATATTTGTCCTTTTGAATTGCCATTTCCAATATACTTTTTAACTGAATTTTTCTATCTATCTGACTACCGTATCTCCTGATTCTTTCTTCATCAATTCGTACATATGCATACATTAATTCGTAAAGCGATCTATAAAACTGATCTGTAATTGTTTCTAAGATCTTTTCCTCCATAACATATCTTCTCTCAACCCCTTCAAGATCCACAAAATAAATTGTACCATCGCTTGATAAAACGGCGTCCTTGTCCAGCCAAACATCAAAGAAATCAAGCCCAGAAAATATCCGATCATCCTCCTTTATTAGGGTTCTGGAAAATGCAGTAAGAGCAGCCAATCCTGATTTCATAAAGTTAACAAGGAACTCTGTCGATTCTAGGTTATCCCTGATTTCGAAAATCTCAAAGATCTTGCTTATATTATTCCCTACGGTACTGGATGAGTGAAAATATAATCTTATATTTGATGGAAGTAGCCTGAGTTCCTGTACTATATCTCCCGTATACTGCCTGTACCAGAACAATTTTCTGATTTTTTCCTGCAACTGTTTCTCCATGGAAACAATACCCAAAACAGGTGCTATTCTGAATCCATTTATGGACGTTGGATTTGCCATTTCGGACGTGTTAAGTGCTATTTTTGCAAGTTCCAGTCCCTGTCCTCCGTATGGGGAACCGCGAAGCCATGTTTCACCAGTAATGAATCTATTTCCATTGTAACCTGAGTTTTCTATCTCTTTTCTAAACGCGAGGTCATCAGTTAATGATCCTATACTGAAAACGTTCAGTGGATCTAGAGAGTAAGGATCAACCGTTGATCCAACACCTTTTACTGAGAGATAATAATCTGTACCGTCTATGTTGCAAAACGCCTCTGGTTTGATGGCTCCTCTGTTATCGTCCTCGATAAATTTTATTGGATGATTATAACCATTTATTTTTAAGTTAACCAGCGATTCAGGCATATAGAATTTTTCAAAGGAACCCAAACTGAATTTATTAAACTTCATACTCCTGATTGCATATGACGGGTCCCGCGGGTAAAGAGGAAGTTCCTTTCCAAGAATATTCACAAACGGAAAGACCTCGTAATTTTTTAAACTTATGCTTCATTTATGAAGAAGAAAACCGCACCTGGAAAGATTATCTGGGATTAAATCTTGTAAGATTGGAAATATACCGTTTTTGGAATGTTTTTGCACCATTGATCTATGAATCACAATTGTGCATATCTTTACAATTGGTATTACTTTCTTAATCATATTCAAAGCGATAAATGATCTCACATCGGCATTAATTCTTCTTTGATTATTTCATATTGTTTCGTTCATCTGCCAAGAAACATCCTTCACCCTTTACAACTTCCACGGAAATTTCATGGTCAATCGTTTTCATGCACGGGGGAACAATAAACACTTATATAAAAAATACCAATGCATTTATCATGCCAGAATCGGAAGTGAAAGATATCAGGAATTCAGTGGAAGAAAGTCGATCCTTTTTAAAGAAAATAGAACTTGTTGTTCCGGGATTCGCAGGTTACAGGGAAAAGGAGGACATAAGAACTGCCAGTGAACTTTTAAGAAAGCAAATGGGCAGTATTTTAGAAAACGCTTTAAATAACTTAAAAAATGCCAGACAGTGTCTAGTAAATTGTTCGAAAGTTGGAGAGCTAAACAGGATCGCTATGACAATATCAAATATTGAGACGTTTAGGAATCTTATACTTAATGCCGAAGAGGGATATTCCGGTATCGCACCCACTATTAAGGTCAATGATTCAATTCTTTACCGGCTTTATGAATATGACTATGGTTTTGTTACATCAGTGAAAGCTTTGGAAACCAAGTCATTAAGTTTGGATGTTGTTTGCGATATGAATGATAATCAAATTGTTGAATTGTTATCCGATTTGGACACCATGGTAAATAGTGCGAAAAAAAACTGGCAGTCGAGAATCGAAACTGTTGAATTTATTAAGGTGAGCTGATGTTCGGAAAGAAGTCTAAGGATGTACCATATTCAGGAGGTAGTGTTGCTGGATCTATAACCATTGCATGGGAGACACAGTTCAAGGAGAAGAATTCTCTGTGGAAGGTTCCCAGACTGATTAGACTGAATGACAATATTGTTGTCAGGGAAGATGAAACAGCCGTTTTCTACAGGGATGGAAAGGTATTAACCTATTTTGATAAAGCTGGAAGATATGCCCTTACAGATTTTAACGCTCCGGTAGTTGGTGAACTCCTGAAATTTTTCTCAGGCGTACAGCAGCAGGCTGAAGTTTATTATTTACAGAGAAGAGTTATTGATGGAAAATATGGTAGCGAATCGCCCTATCAGTTTACGGATCCTACATTTGGAGTAGTCAACCTGAGAATATTTGGTGAATATCGATGGAAAATATCAGACCCAGGTCAATTTATTAACCAGTTCGTGGGGACATTTAACGCGGTTACTTCTGACGAAGTCGAGTCAAGATTAAGAGAGCAAATAGTGTTGCTTATATACTCAGCCATTGGGAAACTTAAGGAAGGCGGATTAAAAATAACTGATTTGCCGGCCAATCTTCCAACAATCGAACAAATCGTTTTGGGGTTGTGTCCACAAAACTTTCAGCAATATGGGATTGAGATCGAAAAACTCTTGGGTATCAACATTACGCTACCAGATGAGGTTCAAAAGGCTGTTGATACACGATCAGAAATGTCTGTACTTGGTGTAAATTATTTGCAGTATCAGGCAGGCCAGGCCATGGTTGATGCATCCAAGAATCCAAATGGTCTTGCCGGTCTTGGGGCTGGTATGGGGGTAGGAATGGGCACAGGAGCAGGTATGGGCTACACAATGTCAGGTCAGATGATGCAGGGTGGACAGCAGCAGATGAAAACTTGCCCGAAATGTGGGTCACCCGTTCAGGTGAATTCTCTCTTCTGCCCAAATTGTGGAAGCGACATGAGAACTCCTGAGGTTCAAACGGTAAAGTGTCCAAACTGTGGAAATGTCGTATCTGCTACTTCAAAATATTGCCCAAAATGTGGGCAACTTATAACTTCATCTGAGGAAGTGAAATGTCAAAAATGTGGGAAAGTGAGTCCGGCTGGAACTAAATTCTGCCCTGAATGTGGAGTGAAATTGTGAGAAAGGGTTTAGACTGAAAGCAGAGTTTAGCTACCGTATCAGGTAGGGGTTTTTCAATTACTGAAACATCTGTTACAATGATCTTCTTCAGATCTTCAATTTCCTTATCCCTCGAATCGGAATTAACTGTCTGAGTCAGTGCTGTTTCTCCACCCTGGATGAACTGTTCTTTTCACCTGCGCAATTGAACAGGATTTATGCCATACCTCCGGCATATTTCTGCTATGGTTAAAGAGTTTGAAAGCACTTCCATGATGATCCTTGCTTTTTCCTCCTTTGTTCGATAAGTGCCCTTGCCTACTGATGTGCCAAGGAGATATCTCGGGAAGAGAGTTTACATCATAAATACGAACTCAGAGATGGGGAGGGATCAGGAAGAGTCTGCTGTGCAATCCATGCACATGTTGTCTGAAGTCAATCGGATCCAGTACAACTTAAAATATGGAAATCTGGACCCGTATCAAATATCACACAGACAACACAAGGGAGACCCTAAAAATGATTTATGGGAATTTATTTTCACCATAGTTAGCTAACATGGCTTTGGATTTTAAAACTTGTATTTGCTCATATAAGATCCAATAAAGAATATTGTGATCTTTTAAATCCCAAGTAACTGGAATTTCTGATAGACCTTGGGATCATCCAGCGATTTTTAACGTAATCAACAATTTCGTGTTGCTTGATACCGTAATACCCGACACGTTCAGTCTGGCCTCTTAAAAATTCGAATGAATATATGCCCAATGGCATTAGAAACAATTCTCTTTTAACATTGTGATAAAGCAGGTCTCTGGGTAAGTTGAGTTTATCCAGGGCTGCCGAAATTACAACTCTCTTGTTTCTTATACCAGTTCCCCATAACGGATTCTTCCTGTGTTTAACATCTTCCTTCACTAAATCCGTTAATTGATCATAGAAATCGGAAAAAAGATGAAATTCACCAGATCCACTTGACCATCCAGCGTGAAGCATCTCGGGGCCTTTGTATATTTTAATTCTGTCGTATACTGAACTTTTCCCAAATGCAGAAGCGGTAGTTATTAGAGCAAGTTTTCCGTCGAATACCCTTCCACTAATCCGCGATCGTTTACCTTTATACTTGTTCTTAAAATCAGATCTGATCCTCGGAGCAGCT
>JAKBQK010000466.1 GCA_021835265.1 Thermoplasmata archaeon | reverse complement strand
CTTTTTTGATTCAAATTTATTCTTTTCTGAAATCCCCATTATGTACATGATCTCAGACTGTTCCTCACTTAGGGCATCGAACGGAACTCTTCTGAAGAATTCAGTAATCATTCCAAAACCGCCCATGACCTGTTTTATGCCCCTTATAAATTCGTCGGCTGACTCTTCTGTAACATTATCAAGCTTAGAGCCCTTCAGCGTTTCCCTAAGATCTATACTTTTACTAATATCCTCTCCGAGGAGTGACTTTAATTTATTAAATACGTCCAGCGTTGTAGAATTTCCAGTTTCATACAGTGAAATGGATCTTCTTGACATTCCAATCTTCCCTGAAACATAACCAATTGAACATCCCTTTTTTGCCCTGAGCTCCTGCATTTTCCTTCCATCGATATTTACGTAATATCCACCTGGTCCAGAATATATATTTGGTCTGTTTCCTTTAACGTATTCTCTGAAAGTTTCAATAGTCATTATGGGGATCTTATGCCTGAAGTACATTACGTTATCTTCCAGTTCCCCTGAACCAGATTTGTAACCAATGATAATTGGAACGAGATCCATACTCGTCGATAGCCTGTAGAGTTCTGAAGCCATGTCAATTTTTAAAGTATCCACGTTATACACAGATTTTAAGATAACAGTCTCCTCACTACCTTTAGCTAAAATATCAAAGCTCAATGACCCATCCATATCAATCTCTATTGGTAAATAGTCATTTGCTTTCAGAATCATCATCAGATTCCTGTTTGCCCAGGTACGATAGTCCTCCACTGAGCATGTAAATTGCTAAACTCATATATTAGTTTTATTTTTATTTATTTCAGTTTAAACTATTTTATAAGTGTCTATCCCATAAGAAATTTCTCTCTTACTCTTGAGGTTATTTCATCAAGTCCTTCAGAATCTCTGATCTCATATAGATCCTTTGGTGCCTCACCCAGAGTGGCATCAGCCCTGTCCAGCAAGCCTCTTCTGAAAAGATGTATTCTTATTCTGTCTCCAGGTTTATAATCTCTCAGACTATCTATAAACATAGAATCCCTCCTTTCTCTTAGAGGTTTCAAAAATCTGGAATCCATCTTGAATTTATCTATTGCCAGGATCTCATCTTCGGGCATAATTCCGGCTTTTTGTGCAGGTGAATCTTCAATAACAGAATATACCGTATTCTTGTCCTTTTTTACAATAATTCCAAGAAATGGGAGAGTCTGATTAAATCCCTTATCTAAACCATCATATTTTTCTTCCAGTGTCATTCCAATTCTTTTCAGTTCAGATACAAAATCAATATTATCTGTGCCTCTTACATATTTTGCGAAGAATGGTCCAAAGTCTAAGGATGACACCTCAGAGAGTGTTGAAAGGAGGTCTTTTTCGGTGAATCCACGTCCATCCTTGTTATATTTTTCTATCATGTGCCTGAATACGTCATCAAGGCTTTTTTGCCCCTTTGTGTATTCGCATATCCTTAAACTTATCATGAAACCAAGTATTTCTCCCTTAAGATAGTAAGAAACATAACTGTTCAAATTATTTGGGGACTCACGGTAAAGCTTTATCCATGCATCAAAGGAAGACTCAGAGGCGGATTCGTATCTTGTTCCAGGTGTCATATCATATGCTCTGAAAATCTCTGATACATGCTTGAAATACTCTTCTTTTGAAATAAGTCCACTCCTCAGGAGGATTATATATGCATAAAAGTTAGTAATTCCTTCAGATACCCAGAGTAATGAGCTATAATTCTCTTCCTTGTAATTAAATGGACCAAGTTCAACAGGCCTAATTCTCTTTACATTCCATAGATGGAAATATTCGTGAGTAACTACTGAAAGAAAAGACTGATAATCTCTCTTATCACCAAATGCAAATCTATTAAAATCTATGGTATTTGAATTAAGATGCTCAAGACCACCTGATCCTTTATCAGTTAGGTGCATTATGAAGACATACCTTTTGTACGGAAGGTTTCCGAATACTGTCCTTGAAGTTTCCACTATTTTCTTTACATCTTCTACAAGTTTATCTGTGTTTTCGTTTCCTTCCCCATATAGGGCAATTTCGTGCTCCTTTCCATCCACCGTGAAGAGAAGAGACCGATGTTTCCCAATTTCGATTGGGGAATCTGCAAATATATCATAGTTTGTTGCTCTGAATCTATTTTCACCAATTTTTTCAAGGCCAGTTGAAACTTTCCAATCTTCATATGGCTTAATGATCAATTCTATGGATTGATCTTTATAACCTTCTATATACATGAAAACGTTAGTGCCATTGAGATATCCATGTGTGGTGTCCAGATGACTTCCTCTAACGGAGAAATCTCCTGCATATACCTCATAAGAAACATTGAACGTCTTGTTATTTCCGTTTATTAATTTCCACGTTGATTTATCCTTTTTCTGGATCTCTATACTTTCATTTTCTGGCGTTCTTGCTTTCAGCATTCTCACGTTTCTGGCATAGTCTCTGATTGCATAGGAGCCAGGTGTCCAGGCGGGGATTGTTAACATGGTTATATCTTCTGATACTGAGTCAATATTCATAGTTACCTGAAAGAAACCATTTTGAGGTTCTCTCATTTCTAATATATACCCTAATTTCATTATATTATCACTCTCACATTTTCAAAATTCATTTAAATCTTTCCCTTCATCCCTTCTGCCAGTGATTCTGCAAAATAGGTAATGAAGATATCCGCTCCAGCCCTGAATACCGAAGTGACATATTCATTTATGGCTGATTCAGATATGAACCCATTTTTCACGGCATTAATTATCATGTTATATTCGCCACTTACACCATATGCAGCCAGTGGTCTATTGAATATGGTTGAAGCTTCTCTGATCACATCCATATAGAATAATGAAGGTTTAACCATGATAATGTCTGCCCCCTCTTCTATATCAAGTTCAATTTCCCTCATTGCTTCATTTATATTTGCTGGGTCCATTTGATATGTTTTTCTGTCTCCAAAAGATGGTGTGGACTTTGCAGCGTCCCTGAAGGGACCGTATAATGAGGACGCATACTTGGCAGAGTATGCCATTATTGGAATATTTTCAAAACCCTTTCCATCCAGTTCATTTCTAATTTTTTTTACCTGACCGTCCATCATTCCACTTGGTGCAATAATATTTGATCCCGCCTCTGCCTGACTCACTGCAATTTTACCATAGTAGTCAAGAGTTTTATCATTCCATACTTCTTTTCCTCTCAATATACCACAGTGGCCGTGATCTGTATATTCACACATGCAAAGATCAGTAACTACAAGGAGTTCATTATTTCTAAATGACTTAATACTTCTCTGTATAATACCATCATCGGCGAATGACTGAGATCCCTCGCTATCCTTTTTTTCTGGAATACCAAATAAGAGCACCGTGTTTACACCAATTTTTTTCAAATGTTTTGCATATTCATCAACACTATCGAGTGTCTGCGTGAATATACTGGGTAAGCTTGGTATTTCTTGCGGTTCAGTTAAATTCTCATCTATAAAAACTGGCATGATTAATCTATCGAGGCTTATTTTTGTCTCACCTGTCAGGCTTCTTAAAAGTGGATTAGCCCTTAGTCTTCTTGGTCTGTACTCTGGAAACATATAAGCAAATGACTGTCGATTATAATAACCTTGTAATGGAAAAGGAGGTAATATAAAAGTGATATTTTCAGACAGACTCTATGAGATCATATGATGGCCATCCGCTCTGATCAACCAGAGATTGTACAGAAAAGTGCTTGTTGCCACCAGAATTGAGGAAGATAAATCCATCCTTATCACGGATGTGTAAGGAGAAAGTTGCATGGTGACTCAGTTTTTTGTAAAAATCTTCATCGCATATCATGAACACAGTTCCCGTAAGACGTATTTCATTCAATATGGTTAGAAAATCTCCTATGAAATTTTCGCCATAAGTAAAGTTGAGGAAATCTGTGGAAAAAATGTATACGTTGGGTCTTTTAGACGAACCTGTAAAATACTCAATTGCCTCACTGGTGAAATCCTCTGTCATTTTCGCCCCTTCAAGGTTTATCACGGAGGGATTTGTTCTTTTTGTTTTTTCTGCAGTTATATAATGTTTCAGCTGTTCTGGTTCCATGGTTAAACTGAATATTTTTGCAGACTCATAACTGCTTGAGGATACATCTATTACTCCTCTCCCCTCTGAGATGGTTCTCCTAACAAGAGAATTTTTAATCAGATTTACTGCAATGTCTGTTCTATCCGATATTTCCATTCGATGAATCAGTACAAGAGAACCAATATCAACTGTTCTTTTGTTCATTGGAAGCACCTTTGAAATTGCAGAAACACCCATGTCCACAGAATCCTTGCTCTCTTCGTTATCAGAAAACATGGGGATTTTCTGCGTAGGGTACGAAACAGATATTATTGGAAAAAGGGTAAATCTTCCATTCAGGAGTGAATATGAAAAGAAAGGAGTAGAACCAAGGGACAGGCCTCTTAGTTTTTCAATCCTCATGTATCTTATCATGTAATTTCTATCTATCTCCATGCTGAGGCTGATAACTCCATCTGAGAAATATTCTAATTTATCATTTTGTGTTGATTCGAGAACAACTATAAGTCCTGCACCACTCTTTTCAACCAGATCATTCTGCAATATACTGAATAGTGTAGTCTCATCAATGCTGTATTTCTGAGCAATAGCCTCGATTGAATCCAGAATTACAACCGGACCAAGTTCAAAATTTTTTTCTACAAATGTATAAATGGCGTTTAGCTCAGGGATTACCTCTTTTATATCAAATATTAACCCACTGGAACCCGTGAAATCAGAGTTTAGATTCTTTTCTTCAAGAAGTTTTTCAAGTTTCTTAAGAGATTCTGTGCTGACATATTTAAAATCTTCAGTATACGAAAAATTTTCTCTATTGATTCTATAGGAAATCTGGTCTATAAATGGAAAAGCATCCTTTAAAGGTTCATCGTTAAATCTTGAGGAAAGAAAATGTATCGGTTGATTCTCATATAAGCGAGATGCTAACTCCAGACTGAATGTTGTCTTACCCGTACCGGGTCTTCCTTTTATTATAAGCGACTTCCCAAATTTTTGGTTAAAGAAATCCTTAAACACTTCAAATGGATCTTCCATTAGGTTTTAACCTCTTATATCGCGTTGAAAGTTTATCCCAACACTGTTATGTGTAATTTAAATCAGATTTAAACATTTTGGTTTTAATATTTAAAGCACAACCTAAATACCACACTTTCAATATGAGTACAGCACTGCACGTGTTCACTCCAATCCCCTCTGGAATAGGTTGTTATTACCATATTGTTGGTAGATGTATTAGGTTCAACTATTTTACTATTATCTTTGGTACTATTTGGTCTTATCTCTAACATTGGTTCTAAAATCGATTATTATATCATCTCAAGTTCGTGAATTTTTTGGGCAATCAGGATAATAAGTAATTTCTTAAATATTCTGAACCGGTTAGTCTAAAACTTACGTAACAGGTTAAATTTATATATAGGAACGTTTAATAACCTTGCTTTTGGGTGTGTTCATTCCTAACTGTTATAAAGGATAAATAACAATTTAACCCTTAAAGTAATACCATTAACATGAGATCTAAAATATCCGTAATAGGAGCAGGAAATGTTGGAGCTACAGTTGCACAGTTTATTGCACTTAAGGACCTTGGAGATGTATATTTGTTTGATGTTGTTGATGGAGTTCCAGAAGGGAAAGCACTTGATATGATGGAAGGAACACCACACTGGGGTACAGATTTGAACATTAAGGGATTCACAACAGTTGATCCGAAGAATTACGAGAATATGAAGGGTTCTGATGTTATTGTTATAACTGCTGGTCTTGCAAGAAAACCAGGAATGAGCAGAGATGATCTGCTAGCCAAAAACATAGCCATAATAGCCGATGTTGCAAAAAATGTAAAGAAATATTCTCCAGAATCAGTAATTGTAATAGTATCAAACCCAGCTGATACAATGGCATATGCTTTTCAAAAGGTTAGCGGAATAGACCCAAAGAAAATTATAGGCTTAGGTGGTTCACTTGACAGTTCAAGATTCAGGACATTCCTCGCAATGGAACTTAAAGCATCTGTACAGGATGTAAATGCATTTGTCATAGGTGGTCACGGTGATGATATGGTACCATTTATCAGGTATTCTTCTGTTGGAGGCATCCCCATAACAGATCTTCTCAGTAAGGAAAAAATAGATGAAATAGTAAAAAGAACGAGATTTGGTGGAGGAGAAATAGTAGATTACCTTAAGACAGGAAGCGCCTACTACGCGCCTGGTATAGCAATAACAGCAATGGTGGAATCAATAATAAAAGACAGAAGAAGAATGATACCGTGTGCCGCGTTTGTGGATGAGAAAACATCAAAGCACTATTCAGCACAGGGACTATTTATTGGACTTCCAATACTTATAGGAAAAAATGGAGTGGAGAGAATCTTTGATATTAACTTCACAGCAGAGGAAAAGGAGCTTTGGAACAAAACAGTTGCCTCAGTAAAAGGTAACGCAGACAAAGTAGATCAGTTCCTAACAAAACAATAATTTCATTATTTTTTATATTTTTTTGAATTTCTTAAATAAGCTATATAAAAGTCCGGATATGTTTCATAGGGAGTCGGATCTATTTCTCCCGCATCCATGAAACCCCTCAATCTAAGTAGACAGGAATCGCACCTTCCACATGCTTTTTCTCTGCCATTATAACAGGAATATGTGAGTTCATATGGGGCATTATTCTTTATCCCCATAGTTATTATCTCACCCTTATTCAGGTACTGAAGTGGTGCCATTATCTTTAAGTCACTCCTGTCAAGTCCATGTTGCAGGCTCTGTTCCATTGAGCTTATAAAATTTGGTCTGCAGTCTGGATAACCTGAATAATCTACTGAGTTGACTCCCATCATAATAGTTCTGGCATTCAGTAATTCTGAGTATGCAGCCGCTATTGATAGGAATAGTATATTCCTGCCAGGAACATAGGTATTGGGAATCTCTTTTCTTTCAAGCTTACCAATTTCTACTGCCTCATCACCCGTAAGTGAACTACCCCCTATCTGCCTCAGATCTATCTTGAATACAATTCTTTGAATGCTGTAAAAATCAGCAATTTTCTTTGAGGATTCCAGCTCCCTTCTATGCCTCTGACCGTAATCAAAGCTGAGTCCAGTGATATTATATCCATTTTTCTTTGCGAATGATAAGACCGTTGTAGAATCCAGCCCTCCTGACATCAATATTATTGCATTATCCAATTTTCTCACTCCATGAAGCTTTCTGTCCTGGTCCTTCATACACTGAAACTTCAATCAATTTAACATTCTTCTCAAATTTCACTTTATTGACTATTTCCCTTGCAAAAAATCTTGATAATTCCTCGCTACTGCTGTAATCCACATCGCACAGATAAACAAACTCTTCGGGTATTGACATAGTTTTTCCTTCGTATTTTATTATGAATTGGCCGTTCTCCTTTTTCTGTTCCATATCTTTTCCATGCACGGGAAGTATAAGCTTATGATCAATTTCCTCAAGAAACTTTCTCATCTCTCTCTTCACGGTCACAAAGTCAGCTACCATGCCATTCAGTAATTCTCCTTCTATTCTGATATCGATTGCATAATCATGTCCATGTAATCTTTTACACTTATCATGGTATGGAATGAAATGTGCAGCCGAGAACTTCATATTTGTTTCCCATCCATTTATATATATACTCATCATTCTTTCTTCACCCTGTTCTTCCTGATCATATCCCACATATTATCATCTATCTGTGAAAGCATGTTGAACTGTCCAGCACCCTGTATCCATTCTCCACCATCTATAGTTATAATTTCACCATTTATAAACGAAGAATAATCACTGATAAGATATGAAACAAGTTCTGAAATCTCATCAGTAGTTCCAAGCCTTCGCATAGGATTTTTTTCCTTAAGGATTTTTTCATAGCTATCATCTGGAATCAGATTCTTCCATGCTCCTTGAGTTTTGAAAGGACCCGGTGCTACCCCATTGGTTCTAATCCCCTTTGGACCCCATTCTACAGCAACACTTCTGGTAAATGCTCTCAAACCACCCTTTGCTGCGGCCGAAGGAGTAACGAATGCTGAACCAGTATCCGCGTAAGAAGTTAGTATATTCACAACACTTCCCCTGATCTTCCTTTCCATCCATCTTCTCGATACCTGAACTGAAGTGTTAATTGAACCCATTAAAACTATGTCTATTACTGATTTGAAGGCATTCATTGACAGATCTTCCGTCCTCGATATAAAATTACCTGCAGCATTATTTACAAGTCCTATTATTTCTATTTTTCTAAAAGTTTCATCAATGAACTGGTTCACAGCGTCAAAGTTTCTTATATCAATTGCCTTATATTCAAGATTACCATTAATTGCATTCACTCTTTGTTTTGTATCCTCAAGGGTTGATTCGGTTCGGCCAAAAGTATAAACACTGGCACCATAACTGGCAAACTTCAGGCAAAGAGACTGCCCAAGACCGGTTCCACCTCCGGTGATAATCACCCCCTTATTTTTAAACGGAGTACCTTCCAACATAACCTTTGATTATTCATACAACCTTAAGCTTTATGATAAATTAATAAACTTTTATTTGAAAATCTTCTCGTTAAAAGATTTTAAGGAGAACCTG
>JAKBQK010000529.1 GCA_021835265.1 Thermoplasmata archaeon | reverse complement strand
TCTTATCTCCCTGACTTTCAATCCTATTAAGGTTCGATTCTAACCCGTTGATAGAACATAGTTATTCCTGATATTAAATTGATTCGATTCCTATTAAATGTGATCAAAGATGACTTTTAGTCTTTTACTTATAAAGGTTTGATCTAAAAACTTTTGCTATCAAAATTGGCCTAATTGTCAATGACAATATCGAGTTCTCTCTTCATAGAAACCAATAATTAGATTATGTTGCCAAACTCTTTAGAAATACCTATGGTTACTCTGTTTGCGAGCTTTTCATCCCTTAATACAAATATCTGTATCGAGTCCTTTTCTTCATTTATTTTACTTTTGAGCTTTGAAATCAGTATGGAGAGATTCGCTTTAGTAATCTCTCCAATAAATACTGAATTCTGTAGCCATTTCAAATACGGCAGGCATATTTTCCTAATAACCTGTACTCTCTTTTCTTCAATATCGTAAGTAAGTATTATCCACATCTTTTATACCTTAGATATATAAGGATGGTATTCTGAATCCCCCAATATGTGTCGTTCCAATTTATAAAGTTCAAGTCTAATTAAACCTCGATTTGAAACTTTTCGTCTTAAAGAATTCACGTAAGTTGTTTCCTGCAGTTTCCTATCGAATTCCTGCAGTAACTTTCTCTTCCCTTTCTCATTCATGAACACTCCACCATCATTAACGAAGTCGCTTTCATCCATGATCTTAAGGTTAACTAACCGCAGAATAGAACGATCGCAAAAAATTGGCCTGAATATCTCTGCTATATCGAGTGCAAGACTTGACCTTCTCTCAGACAATTCATGTAGGAAACTTATAGATGGTGAAAGGTGAGTTCCGAATATTTCTGAAGCCACTATTCCATATAAGACAGAGTATAAGTAGCTCATCATCGAATTGGTATAATTTTCCGGAGGTCTCCTAGTTCTTGAATTAATCTTGAATCTAAGAGGTAATTTAGAATCCAATATCTCGAGGTATTTTATGTGAATGTTTCCTTCTACGCCCATCAACCCTTGGATGTCTTTTGCGGAATTAATCTGAGTTTCCATGAGCGGAGATTTTTCTTTTCCCAGTCTGACTGTAATTTTTCTCATATTTTTCGCAGCTCCAAGCACTATCTTTCTTGCCAAACACATTCTTTTCTCATGGTCTAGGTAATGTTCCAACTGCTTTGCAAGAACCCATCCGCTCTGAAGATGATTTTCAGGCTGAACACTGGTAATATACCACCCTCTTTCTGAGAAGAGTATAGCGGGTATGCTATTTTCTGATAGGAGAGAAAGAGCTGGTGTTGTGAATGTAACATTTCCGAATATCATTAATCTATCAATAGCTTCAAGAGGAATTTCGATTTTTTCGTACTCATTTTTCAAAACCAAAGAGTCGGACATTTTTGATAGAGTTCCCGATTTCAAAAGATAATATACTTCTCCCAAACAATTCACCCCCAACAGAATTCAACATAACTACAGCCATGAGAGCAGAAATAATTTTTAACCCTCTTTGGGATTTCGGAAGATATCAGCTTATCTATCTCTTGATACTTACTTTTTACTTTATCCACATACTCATTTGGAAACTCCAGTCTTATAACTTTTCTTGAACCGAGCAAATGGATTTCACCATGGTCTATGGAGACACCTTTAACACTTGAAATGAGCATATAGTGCGTCAATTGAAGAAAGTCCGCATCAATGGCCTTTCGTCCTCTTTTGAATTCATGTACAACGACTTTTCCCGTTTCTATCGTCTGAACATAGTCCAGTTTATTCCTTCCGATGCTAACTTGCGAGTAGCCGAATTTTCTTCGAATTTCGTTTGAGTATGCACCAAGCTTTACATATTCAGTCCCGTCAGTAACATATATTTCATGCAATGATAACCATGCTCTCCTCGGACAGATTGAAACATAGCTGATGTCTGTGCCCCTATAAGATTCAATTGGTTTCATGCCAACTCCAATTTCAAACGCTCAGCCCCAGCTGTCGCCATGACGCATTGTTTGAGTGCTTTAATTACCTTATTCAGTTCATCTGGGAGCTCAAAATATTTGATGTAAAGCTGATCAAACCTAGAAATTATTTCCTTCCGTGCCTTAAAATATATATCTCCGTATTTCATTTTCACTCTGGAACTGAAAGGCAGACCAGATACGTAAACGTCAAAATCATAATTTGGTTCGCTTAAGAAATCCTTAACAGTTATTAGATCATCTCGTGTGTTCAAAATTTCCTTGTTTTTCTTTATCCAGATTTCTGAATATCTTGTTATAAATCCATTATCTTGGTCAATAAAATCTTCACTGGTGTCTAAAATATTAACTTCATTCTCCGGAGGAATGAAATTGTACATACTTTTCTTGTAATTAAACCACCAGTTAGAAACATCTCTAAGTTCTGAAACGTAACAGGTTTTTGCTAATATCCACGATTTATCTTCAAGAACAGTATCTACTTTTTTTGTACTGAAACAAGCACTCAAAAGATTTGTATTGACCTTCCTATTTTTGAGATTTTCAAACACTGCTTCCCGTGCATTTTTTGTGAGTCTTCCTAGAACGAACCAGAGGTATGTTCCAAGTGTTTCTATTGAAGGATTATGAGCTTGCGGAAACCTAAAATTGATTATAAAACTGTACAGATCCTCAATGGTGTTTAACTGTTCTGGGAACCCTCCAGCTTGACTCTGCATTGCTATATATAATTCGCTTGTTGTTGTTGAACCTCTACCAATCCTACCGGTTCTTTGAATAAAGCTCTCAGGGGCATATCCTGGTTCGATCAGGAAGTTATTATATTCATATGGCGGATTTATGCCTTGTTCTACAATATTTGAACCTATTATTATTCTCTTTGACGAAACCCCTTCTCTTATCCTGGTATAAGTTTCATATGAAGGATCATGATATGCAGATATCATTGCTATTTCTGATGGATTTATACAATGAGACAGTTCCTCATATGCATTATGTATATTTTTTATAGAATCAAGTATTAGAAACCATTTACCAGTTTTAAAAAGATCTGATCTTTTCTTAATGAAATCAGTTGCTGTAGTTCTTACTATGTGAATATTAATTCTACCCTGCAGCAGGTCAGAGTTTGATTTTTTTTGGGCAATTCTTTTTACAGATATCTTGCAACATTTATCTTCTCCATACATTTGAGGAAGAATCTTGCCGAGATAATCTGGCAATGTTGCAGATGAAAACATTAACTTTACTTCCTCTCTTACCAGCAAAGTTGATGCGAGCAACATTGAGGCTTGGTCTCTTGAAAATACGTGAAACTCGTCAAAAATTATGCAATAAACATTATCTTTCATTAACTCACTGAGCATATCCTGTTTGCTACCTGCGTTGTAATGATTGTTAATAAGATTGTAAAATAGTGTGGGATTTGTCAGTACGAACTTCCTGTTCTCCAATATGTTGCTTATGGCCATTCTTCTCGTGAAATCGTGAAATCCTAAATTTCTTTTTTCACGCATTAGTTTGTTTATTGAAGATGCATTGAGGAGAGCTACGTTATTTTTCTCAAGTTTTTCTAATGCGTAAAACGCCTCATTAGATAGGAGATTGTTTGGAAAAACTATGAGAACAGTCTTTCCTTCTTTTCCCATTAATCTGAATCCGTGCGTCTTTCCAGCTCCGGTTGGAGCAGACAAAATAGCAACTTTCTTACAACTATTTACAAATTGCACCATTTCTTGCTGGAATTCTCTCAGCTCCCCTTCTAAACTTATATAAGAAGGTTGGATTTCATACGTTATATCCTCAAAATTATGTATCATAAATACCTATCAGATCCTCCTTGTTCAACATACCAATCAGGAAATACTGAAGAACGGTATGATTGCTGTAATCATAGTTGAGTTTAGGGATTTCTTTTCCCAAGATATTCTGTATAGTATAAGCATTTATTACTGCCTTGAAATCATGACCATGATACTCCTGAAGCTTCAGAATGCCTGTTTTGTTGTTACCAATCCTTAATGCAACAGGGATCTCTAAAAACTCCTCTGTTGTTATAAAATAAGAATAAAACACGTTTCCCGGCTTAATGGGCTGTTGAAAATAGAAGTTCTTGTACATCTTTGAACCTTCTCGAAAGCCAGGATAAGAACTTGTCCCATTATAATCGATGCCCTGCATAGTATTTCGAATCATGTTCTTCATGAAAATGGTATCTTTTCCTTCTCCAAAAGCCAGTTTTTCACTAATTCCAACTGTATACCAGAATGGAAAGCTTGCAAGTTCCTCATATGTTGGTTGAAACTTTGTAGGATACTGGTATCCAAGCTTTCCAAGCTGATGTAGGGTTGCATATTTCAATGCGATATCACCAATAAAATCTGACGATCGCATTCCTCCAGCGGCAGGTACGTAATAGTAGTTAACAGGGCTGATGGTCTCTATTTTTACGGGGATAATTTTATTATTTTTCATTCCAAAATTCACCCCAGTCCTCATCCATCTTATTTAGGAGAACAGAACCTAGGGACCGGAGCCGATCAACTGAATGCCTTACTTCATTTACTTCATTCATTAAGCCTCTAAGATCCTCACTTTCCAGAATATCTTGCCCATAGGCTGTGTGCATCTCATCAATTACTAACTTTTCAGGGTCATAGGAATTAGATGTCCATGCTTTCATAAGTGTAGAATACGAGCTGACTTGGGTTTCCTGCTTTGAAAAACCTATTCCTACAATGTGATTTCTGATATTATCTCCAAGTATTGCTGTTCTAGCGCCGTATCTGGATGTTCCACTTATAGCTAGCAATGCTAGCAAAAGCATTTCATATGAGCTGTTTTCCATTGAAATATATCGTATAAGCTTGACACCTGGTCTAACGTAAGGAGTGTTGAAAAGAGCATTAGATTTAGGAGTACCGGATTGCTCATGAAGGATTGTTCTATCTTCTGATAAAGTATTGTGGGTATATCTCAGCGAAATCCTTGCCAGGGGTTCATAACTGTATGACCAGTCATAAAACATTCTAGAGGCAATTCCTGCTGCTTCGATTCCAGACCCTGTGCTTGAATCACCAAATATTAAGCTAGAAGGATTTTTCAGTAGTTTCTTCTTTAAGACCATGTTCCTGTTGTATTCTTCTGGTATGATCCCTCCGGCTTTGCGCAACTCCGACAAAAGATATGATCTCTCAGCTCCACGCCATTTCTGGGCGGGAACAACAAGCCTTTCCGCTCCCTCAAAATACTCGCTTGTCAATTCAGTGGCATCATTGTTTCTATTTATAAGGAATCCTATTGTTTCCGACACAATACCTATTTTAAGAAACGCTCCGTAGTTTTTTTTGAGGTCTATTTCTTCTATTTTTAGTAGCTTCTTTCTTTCCACCAATTTCTCAATTATTTCTAACATTCTAGTTTTCATCTCCCTTTCCATTTCTCATATATTCAAATTCGAAAGCATCAATAAGATAGGATTTCATAGAACCCGCAGGAACTCTAGAGTTAAAATCCTCTTTGAGCAAACTGATTAACTTGTCAGCAAAGTCAGCGATGTCTCCTTCTTTTGGCTTCCAACTTATATCCTTGTCTCTTTCTAGAGTTTTCAAAATATTTCCTGCAATAAACTCTTTATATTCAGACAAATCTCTTTCTTCGCCAGTTGTGATGGACACCTTTACTTTTTCGATTACTTCAAGGCTGTCCCTTAGCATCCACGTTCTGTCGCTACCACTCATATTCCATTTTGGTTTTACCATTCTCGCTGCTGATTTAGCCAGTTCCGTTACGTTCTTCATCTTTTTTTCACCACCATTTTCCACTCCATAACCTAGTTTCCTCAGGCTTTCTATTTTCTCCGAAAATTGCTTTCCGAAACCTGTTCTCCTTTTCTCATTGCCGCCGAAAACCAGCTTATGAACATAATAAAATAAAGACATTGGTTGGTTTATATAGTCTAAAATCACCTTTGCTGTCTCCTTAAAATTTATCTTAGTTACAGATCCATTAACTACAACATTAAACGTCGATATTCTGTCAAGAACTCCTTCCACTTGATTACACCTGATTCTATCCCATCCCATTGCTGAACAAATTGAACTTCCGACTTCGATCCGTATTGCCTCTTGCTGATCCTGAAAGAATGGTGCATTGGAAAAGGCAAGCCTAATCAGCATTTTTGTTCTCCTATACAGATTCGCTGCCTGATAAATCCTTCTCAAAACCTCAGACTCAGATTTGAGGTCCCTAACAGAATAGAAATAAGCGCTGTCAAGTCTCACTTCTCTACTCCTTGTTTTTATCGTGTCAATTGAAAGTTTCAAATCATTCATTTCGGAAAGTTCTTCGGTGGCGGTATAAGATAATTTTGTGAGGTATGCAGACATATCAATGAAAGGGATCGCACCTGGAAACGAAAGAAACATCAAGCATTCATCGCTGTTTTTGGACTGTGGTACAAGATTTTTTCTCAGAGCAAATTCGAACTTGGAAATTCTGTCAATTTTTCCATTAGATATTCCAGAGGTGGGAAGACGGTTATTGAATGTTTGCGTGTTTAACCCAGAGAGATTCTCTCCTGTAGCTTTTTCTGATGCAGGATACGCATTTATCATGGACATATTGAATTTACCAGGAACTTTCGGCAATCTGAGGGAGTCCAACTTCGGAACTATTATCGTGGAAAGTATTCCGTTATAATTTATTGCATCCTGACCATGATTCAGGTCTGATAATACTTCGTCCATTAGGGCGTTCCAATTGATGTCTTTTTCTTGGATGAGGAATGGCAGTAATAAAGCCGAGTTTCTTTGAATTTTACCAAGAAGCCCTTTGAGAATACTATTTTCGTATTTCGTTAAAATGGATTCTAATAATACTCTTAGTTTGTTTGCTTCAGTAGAATTCAGGGTAGATTTAAGCTGGATACATCTCGACATAAAAATTTTCAGTCTCTCCTCATTACCTTCAGCGTCAATTTCTTCATTTATTTCAAGACCGTCTCTTAACGAAGCTTTTTTCCTTTCATTTATGGTTCTGAAATTAACTGAAAAACTATTTATCATTGATCTAACCAGATCACTATATCCCTCAGCTGACCCTCTATTGATAGAATTAATTTCAATGTCTTCTAACCACATACATTTCCTGAACTTATCCTCATGACCTACATATCTTGAAATAGACTCCCTTGTATGCTTCACTATTCCTGAAGCAGAATTAATCACACTCCTGTCATTGAATGACAATAGATTTTCAGGTTCAAGAATCTGGTTTACAAGTTCCTCTAAAGTTTTTCCCAAGTTAGACAGAATTATTGAATTATCACCGTCCAGAACGAAAAATATTGCTCTGTTAGTGCTCCACAGGTAAAAACCGCCGTAATTTTCAATAGTCATTTTAGTGGCTTTTCTAGCTACATCTTCACAAGCATATAATGAAGTACTGGAAAACTGAATTTTCTTTAACCATTTCCCAGGAATTACAGGTTCACTACCCCAATATATTGATTGTTCTTCACTGTGAACACCATCGAAGGTATTATGATTAAATCTGCTAGACAGTTTATCGGCCAGTTTAGAAAAATTTGACTCAAATATCATATTGAATCTCTGCGTTGAGTCCTTTATAATATTGTATGAAGTTCCATTCTCAGTTGAAAATGCTGCTTGGTATATCTCATCATCTGTAAGATTAAGATTAGTCTTTATGTCATCAAAGTACTTTTTTACAAGATCAAATAGAGATTCCTTATTTGCCATTCTGTAGTCTGCACCGGTTATCTTATTATAGTCATGGAAAAGATAACAAAATATTGATCTTTTTAATGATATGATTTCCTTTGATAAGTCGTTTGAACTTACTGGCGCTTTCTGGTACCAGTAGTCTAACACCTTGAGGGCCATTGAAAACCCAGAAAAAATATGGGCTAAATAATCCATATCGTTATGTCTTGAGAACTTCTCAGTTTCATTCCCTCCTTTGGCACACCTATTCCATTCTCCTGAGTTCCAAATCTTACTAAGAACCTCAGAAACTGCCCAGTCGAAAATTTCCGCGAGAAATGATGATTTGAAATCCATTATACCCATAATGTGGGTGTTATCCCATGATGTATCTGTCATTTAGATTACCTCCCAACAACCTAGTCCTAGACCTGTCTTTGAACCCAGACCACGATGATAAAGAACTTCGAGTATACCTGGATCTCCAATCATTTCCCCTCTAATGTCAAATGCACGAGTCATAGACTCTTTTTGGGAGCCACTGGAAATTCTTACAGTCTTAGGATGTTTTTCTAATACCTTAATTGAGATATCGTCAACGACGCTTTCACTAATTCCAAATTGATTCTTCAAGGACCACTTTGTGACGAGATTGAGGTTTTCTTCAACTCTTTCTGCATCAGTTACAAACAATTTCCTGTTGTCAAATTTTCTTACGAGAACAGGGGAAAGGGTTCTGAATCTCACCTGTTTTTGACCATTTAGTTTCCCTAGGGAATCCCTGACAGATTTAACCTCATATATTGTGTTAACTATCTTAATAAAAGGATCCGCGGAAAGTCCCAATCTGAAATATGGTCCAATTTTATTATCGATTGACCTCAATATAAAGAACCCACTCTGTATATCAAGTCCCCCATCGCCGTATTTTGCCACTTTGCTTATTATATTGCTGATTGTATGAATACCCGGTTGGCTTTTCTGATGTAGTCTCTTTATTTCTTGCTGATATGTTTGAAGCTTAGAATAAACTGATATTGAGAGATAATAATTGTATTCAAAAGGAATAATCTTTCCCTCGGTTCTTTCGATAGAAACAATTGAAGTATGCATAAAGTTA
>JAKBQK010000102.1 GCA_021835265.1 Thermoplasmata archaeon | reverse complement strand
GATTGTCTGATTCCTTGATGTAATGGTGGGAAATACCACCATTATAATTAAACTTTGCCTTTATTCATGAGCCAACAAATTATGGATAAATCATAAATTAATGGTGGTAAAAATTCGGGAGTTCAGGTTAGTATTGATGAAAGAACTTTTAGCTGAAAACGGATCAATTTATGTACACTTAGACGAGAATGTTGGTCATTATGTTAAAGTTATGATGGATGAGATTTTCGGATATAGTAATTTCGTAAATCAGATTATATGGAGAAAAACTAACAGTCCAAAGTCTCAATCAGTGGGTTTCGGCAATCAGCATGACATGATATTTATATATGCAAAAAATCCAGCCGTTTTAGAAGTAAAACCTATTTATAGAACTCCAGATAAGGATTATTTAAAAAGTTTTAATTACAATGACAACGATGGTAAAGGTTATTATCAGACCACCGCACTTACTGCAGGGGGGATCCAGAGAACAGCGGGTAGAAAGGTTTTTGAGTTTCATGGAATTAAAGCACCTTGGCTATACTCATTAGAAAATCTGGAAAAATTCTGGCAAGATGGACGTATTTATAAAACAAAATCTGGAATGTATAGATTGAAAGTATATCTAAAAGATATGCCAGGGCAAATTGTTTCTGATTTATGGGTTGATAAGGAAGTAAATCCTTTGCAAGGACAATCTTCCGAAGCTCTTGGATTTGATACCCAAAAACCTGAGAATCTTTTGAAACGTATCATCCTTGCTTCCTCCAATCCAGGCGAAATTATCGCAGATTTCTTCTGTGGCTCTGGAACTACTTTAGCAGTGGCAGAAAAACTTGGTAGAAGATGGATTGGGTCTGACCTCTCAAAATACGCTATTCAGGTTACAAGGAAGAGGCTATTAGATATCCATAATTCAAAGGATTTAGTAGATGAGAAGAAGGATAAATATGGTAAGCCAGCAAGACCATTCGAACTCTGGAACATAGGAAATTATGAACTCGCATATTGGAAGGAGAATCCTCAGGATTACCTCTCATTTATGACAAAATTATATGAGGCAAAACCGCTTAATGGGTTCCGATACATCCATGCCACAAAAGGCCAAAGAGCTGTGCACATAGGTTCAAGTAACTCACCAGTCTCAATGGACAAGATCAGAAACTTTATCTCAGAATGCATAAGTAATAATTTCGACAAGGCTGATGTATTGGGATGGGAATGGAATTATGAAGTTAATGAACTTGCAAAGAAAATAGCGGAAAAGGAAGGATTAGACCTCAGATTGATACAGGTACCGAATGTGAACGAACTAAAATCAGCCTTGGCAGGCACAAATTTTGACCTTAAACTTCTTAAGATACCAGACCAAGTTATTGAAAAAAACCTAATTCCTTCCGTCAAGTTTAATGAACTAGCTTATTTATGTATATCCAAAAGTATATCTGAAAAGGAAATAACTCTAAAAATTGAAGATTTTAATCTGAAGCCTTCCCCAGATGTTCTGGATGCCCTTAAGAACTTGAAGAATACGAGGCAACTTATAGATTACTGGGCCATTGACTGGGATTTTAAAGGTGATACATTCCATAATCAATGGCAGAGCTATAGAACAAAGAAAGATCTTAGAGTGGAATATGAAGCGAAACATAAATATGAGGAAAGTGGAGAATACCAGATAATGGTGAAGGTCGTGGACGTCTTTGGCAACGACACGAACAAGATTCTGAAGGTGAAGATATGAATCCTACGGATATATTATTGCCACAAGATAGAGACAAAAGCAAGGCATACCTCGTTAACAAATTAAGATTAGCCGTTAAGAAATGGAGAGATTCAGGATACCCGAACACAACGAAAACGACCAAAAGATTGTTGAATTTTTGGTTCAACGAAGATCATATAGTAAACAATGAGAAATTCGAATTCTGGTATGCTCAGAGGGAATCCATAGAAACTTTAATTTATGTTTACGAGGTTATGAAAAAAAGGAGATTTATAGATCTAGCAAGGGAATTTGGAGAGGGACCCTATCTTTTTGATCCTAATCTCGATATTTATCCACTCTATGGATTTAAGATGGCTACTGGTTCAGGAAAGACTTTTGTTATGGCTCTTTCAATCGTATGGCAGTACTTCAATAATAAATTCGAAAATCAGGATGATTATACATCTAAGTTTCTGTTGATTGCTGGAGAGAAGAATGTGATCTACGATCGTTTGAAGAGGGACTATCAAGATGGCAAGATATTCCGTGAAATACCGTTAATTCCACCAGAATGGATGAATCTCTTCGATCTTAAGGTGATCCTAAAGGAAGACCCAATTAACAATATACCTGACTCTGTTCTTTTTCTGACTAATGTACAGCAACTTCAGGATAAGGCTAACAAGAAAAAGGAAGCAGATAAACTCGTGGACGAGGTTCTCGATCTAAAGGAGGTGAACAGAACAAACATTGCACAGGAGAACAGAATAAGAGAGGTCTTAGAAAAGATACCCAACATAATGATCCTGAAGGATGAGGCACATCATATATACAATTACGAGAAGAGATGGAAGCAAATATTGATAGATCTCCATAAAGCTCTTGAATCTAGGTATGGCAAAGGCTTTAACATGGAGCTTGATTTCTCAGCCACACCCAGAAGTGAGAATGGTGTTTTATTCACCTGGTTGATAGTTGATTTTACCCTTAAGGAAGCAATAGAGATGAACATAGTTAAGAGGCCACTTAAGGGCATGGTTCAAAATGCAACTGAAATAACATCTACAAACGTTGTTGAACGCTATAGAGCATGGATAGAAGCTGGTATCAAGAGATGGCAGGAGTATAAAGACGCTCTAACAAAGCTGAATAAGAAACCTATATTGTTTTTCCAATGCCCAGACAACGAGCAGGCCGATCAGTTGAAGAAATATCTTGATACACTACCACAGCTCTCTGGCAAGGTTCTATTGATACATACTGACAACAAAGGAGAAGTAGTGAAATCTCACATTGAAGAGGCAAGGAAGTTCGCACAGACCGTTGACAGTGATGAAAACACCTACGAGGCAATAGTAAGCACGATGATGCTTAACGAAGGGTGGGATGTTCGCAATGTGAATGTCATAGTTGGTCTGAGATCATACACCTCAGAACGAAATGTTCTTCCTGAACAGGTTATTGGAAGGGGGCTCAGGAAGATGTTTCCAGAGGAGAATGCAAGTGTAAATGATTTCGTAAACGTCTTAGAAGTTATAGGCCCACCAGGGCTGATGCAGATAATAGAAGAACTGGAAAAGGACGAAAATATATCGTTTGGAACCACGAACCTTGGAAATCCAATCAATCTAACAACGATATTCGTTGATATGGATAAAAAAGAATTCGATATAGAAATTCCTATTCTGACCCCTGCTATAGTTGTTAGGGAATTCGAGATAAATGAAGGCACAATAGACAAGATCCCGCCTCTTTCCATAAAACTGGAAAATAAGGTTTTCAAAACAACCTACCGGGCCGTAGATATGATCACAGGAGCGGTGCAGGTTGAGAGAAATTGGGATCTACCCGTACCACAGGATGTAAAGAGCGTAATCGCATATTACACCGGGCGGATACTCAATGAACTTAATCTCTCCAACATGTTCGCTGATCTATATCCAATTGTTAAGGACTACATACAAGGAAAACTGTTCGATCAGGAAGTTAGTTTAGAAGACCCCAGGGTTCTGTTCCAAATTAGCGAGCCAGAAGTTGAGGATAGAATTATAAATACTTTTGTAGAGAACCTCAAGGATCTTGCATTTACTGAGAGAGAAGCGAGTAAATTCGACAGAATAATGATCTCAGAAACACAGCCCTTTGTCTGGACGAAGAAAGTTTATCAGGCCAACAAGTGCATATTCAATTACGTTCCTTGCGATAACGACCTTGAGGTTAACTTTTCTCGCTTTTTGGATTCTGCCGATGACGTTAAAGCATTTTCGAAGAATGCTCCCAAGGTTGGATTTCTCATTGAATACAGAGACTCAAATGGAGATCTAAGGCATTACCGTCCAGACTTCATAGTGAATATGGAAGACAAGCACGTACTTGCAGAGACTAAAGGAGAAGAAGACGTGGACGTGGTGTTCAAAGACAGGAGGGCTATAGTGTGGTGCGGGGACGCAGAGAGAGTTACAGGGAATAAATGGGTTTACGTTAGAATCAATGAAGAAGAATTTTACAAATATCACTTTGACAGTTTTGAAAAGATGATTCAGTTTTTTACATCTGAAGGTTCCAAAAGTACAGAACCTAAGTAGATCATGACGTCTCAGGCTCAAATTCACCCCGTCCTGCTTCGCAATCCACCCCTCTTTGAGCCTTCGCTAATTACTATGTGCCCTCCGCTCGCCTGCACGCCGAGCACAGGACCCCATGCTTCGCCTCCAATCAAAATTCACCCCGTCTTGCTTCGCAATCCACCCCTCTTTTGATTTACGTCTCGCACTCTTCTTCGAAGAGCCCTTCATTCGCCATGCTCATTCAGGGTGGTGTCCTGTGCTCGCCGCTCGTGGTGTATGGGTGGTGTATCACACCATCGCTTCGCTTGGTGCTCACACCACCCAACGCTTCGCTTACACCACTCGGTCTTGCTACGCAAGACTTCCGGCTCGCTTCGGGCACATTATTCTCTCCTGCGGAGTGCAATTTAGGGGAGGGGGCTCAAATGGCTTAAGGGGATGCTTGACCGCACAATGTCGCTTCGCTTAGTGCGGAATAACACGACATACCATGGGAGCTCTATGCGGCAACTCCTACAACTCTTATAAAAAACACACTAGGCGCTACGTACTCTTTTATAAACTTTCCAAGATCCCCTTCATAGACTATTATAGCATTCTGCAACACAAGATCCGCCCCCTTAGGAACGATCAAATTAGTCTGCAAGTGAAATGGAGTTGCATTGGGTGGCATTCTATTCTGAAATTGAACATTATAGAGATAGAGCTTGGAATCATTCGGGATTTCAAAAAACGGCCGTACTTTGCCAAACAATAAGACGGCACCATTCCCAATAACATTCAGAGTCTTTTGTTGAGAAATGAGGTTTTTAGTCTCCTTTTCTCTTCTCTCAGACAGTTTCGTTTTTACTAACTCATATATTCTTTCCAGTGAAAATCCCAAAATGTATGGATATACATCCTTGATAATTTCAATAACTTCATGGTAGAAGGCTTGATTCAGGGGAGGCTTGTCTATCGAGTATTTGTAATCATAATCTTGAAGATATTTGTCAACAAATTGGTTTGCCAAACTATCAAACGAGGGCGATCGAGGCATAATTGAAAATTATAAGTTTCAATATAACTATTTTGATCAAGTACTGACTTAAAAGATAAATTGAACGTCTATCTGCCCGCTTGGAGGCCGAATACAGTTTTGCCTGCAAGTTGTTTTTATTCCGATGTTAATTGGCATTTGAATTCATTCATCAACAATGTTTGGCAACGAACTTTGGAAATTCTTGCTATTATTCTTTCTTTCCCTGTGCTTGTTCTGACTTTGCTTTAGCCCTTTTTCTCGTTTCTTGGAATTTCATATAATTAAACTCATCTATTGCCTTTGCGAGCGTGATATTATCACATTTTTGCGGTATCCAAACAACGTTTTTTGCCTTTTCCTTAACCACCTCCAGAAAGCGAAAATAATTTTCACCAGTTGCCTCACCTTTAATACAGTATATTTCTTTCCTGATTCCCCTATCCCACATCACAAACAACTCTGGATTTTCAAGACTCATTAACTTGGAAGCTCCTGTGGATTTTATATCCTCGACACTAGAAAGAGTATCATAAATATGCTTTATATCCTCTTCATGGTCTTCTAAAACTATTGTCTGTAAACTTTCTCCTTGAAGTTTGTCAAAATAAGGTTTGCATTTCTCAAAAGTTTCTACGAATCTGTCCAGCTTGAATTCTCCTGAACGCTTAGCTAGCAAGGCGCTATTCCATCCGTAAAGCAATAATAGCCTCCCCTCTGTCTTGTAATCTTTGCAAAGAAGTTTTCGTGCCATTTCAAAGAATTTATACCTCCCCTCTTCTTTCATATACAACATATGGTATATTACCAATTCTCTCTCTGTAAAGACCCCAATTTTTTCAGAGCAATCTGTCATTTTATATCACCAAGTATTTTCTTCGTGGATCGCATAGACCCCCTTGAAATAAATCTTATGGAATCAGAACCCGTTGATGTCAGGAGCCTTCGATTTTGAGTTTTACATCACCATCAGGATTCATAATGCTTCGATAGGCCTTTCAATTTTTGGCTTTAAAATATGCCACTCTTTCGATTTATCGATGCCTCACAAGGCAATCATGGAGGGCTTAATAGAAAACTCTCAGAAAAATTCAGAGAATGTTTAGTGTTTTGCGTGATATGATAGAAGTTTAATTCATAATCGCCCTAAGAAATATATTGCGCGTACATGGAATCACATGTAAGGTTCCTTTCCAGATTGTCACTGCCATACCGATAGAACCTTTCAGAACGCCTTAATTTAATTCTATCACTCTCTCTGTGTAATTTTATCAAGTTGATTCCATCAATCAAAATTAAGGCTATTCTGAACGCATAGAAAGGTATTCTGAACCAATCTATCCACCTGTGGTAGTTCCATTAGATATCCATCAGGCTATTCCATCAGTCTCCATCGCCCTGTTCCATCACCACTCAAGAACGCTATCGGATATTTCCATCAAACAACATCAGAATTTTCATCAGTTCCATCCTTATTCCATCATCTTACTCCATCAGAGATTTACCATCAGTGGATCGGTTTTGCTTTTGGCCTATTCTTCAGAGTGTTATCGATCAATCGAATGTCCTACATGTTAATCATGGGAAGTTTCAGGTTTTGGAAAGTCGAAAAGAGAAATGGAACCGCTATCAGATCACTGAGAAAGCCTTTAAATCCCTACCCCAGAGATATGATCCCTATCAGTTCCATATCTCGCACTGAATGGATTTCTCACCTGAATCTCACCTGCAAAAGTGAGGGTTTTTTCCCCAGAAATACGAGCTCAGCATGAAATCTCACTTTCTCCCCCCATCGGCTCCGTCCATTATCTCATTTAACTTTGCGATTTCCTTCACTATTCTATCGAAGTCATAGCTGAAAAGATAGTAATTGCCTGTAGCAACCATTTGCTCGTCTCCTCTATCTACCTGCCGTATTGTTTGCAATGCCTCCACTAACTTTTTGTAATGCTTCCTGAAGCTCTTATCTTCGGTGTATTCCGCCTCGTTTACCATTTCAACCTTCTGCCTCTCTGCGATCTCTCCTATCTTTGTGGAATCAAAACTATTATAGTGATCCCACAGCGATTGAGCGGTGTCTCTGGCCTTCCGGACTTCATTCAGGACTCTATAATTGGTAATTATTTCGCTACCAATTTCGCCTCCAGGAAGTTTATTATCTCCCAAAACCTTTAAGACGTCAAGGATCTGCTTTAATGCGTCTATCGGCTTGTATGTGGATATCCTATACATATCGCTGTTGTATGTTGAGATTTCCTCATTCATTTCCTTAACCTTTTGAGTTAGTTCAGATTCTTTACCTTCAAGTTCCTGTAAAGCCTCTGTCCTCTCTGTTACTTCACTCTTGAGCTTGTTAAGAGCATTTCTTGATGCTTCCAGCTCCTTCTGAATGCTATGCAACTCAACTTGATCCTTCAGAGACTCTGCAATTTCCTTAACATAAATCGGACTCTCCGGTTCGCACATTTCCTCAATGTAGGCTTTTGTCCTATCGTCTGCTTTCCTATAGATCCCGTTTGCATAACGGCCTGCTTCCTTGCTATGCCTTATCGATCTCAAGAATCTGTAAACGGCTTCTGGCTCTATTCCACCTTGCTTAAAATACCAACTCGGTGTATCTTGATCAAGGCCATCTAAATATCCTTTTGCTGCGACTCGGATCGCCTCTGTCCTGTTCTCAGCGTTTATTTTTGCGAGGTTCCTTAAAGTCTCGTCATCAAGCACTGCACTAATCGTCTGGCTCATTATATATGAAATAGGTTTCTAAATATAATGTTTGTTACTCTCTATATAATGCCAAAAACTCTGACCTTATCAGAAATCTATGTATGAAATTGATCAGATCAGTTTTAATAAAAATAATATATAGTCCGAATCAGAAAAACGTAAGAGCCTATTATCAAGATTTCCTTTAATTTTAAAGGCTCTGCGATTGCATTATATAATTTTTGAAGTAAACGTTTTAAGCGGATCCGCCTCTATTATTATATACTAACATAGCCCTGTCACTTAAGGACACACTTTTGTTTACGGAAGTGTATTAAACATTTTGATAATCCTTTAATTTACTGCTTCTGTATGCATTTTGAAAATTCATTTTTCCATTACTTTTTATACACTCTTGTCATAAGAGTGTATTGGATAATTTCAATGGTTCATTGTATATTGGAGGGTCAAACTCTGCATCTTGGAAGAGGGTAGTGAGTCTGTTGTCTTTTAAGGCCTTAAAATTTAACAGGTTAAGGCATTAAATGGTTTTCTATTAAGGCCTCAAAATTTAGCGGATCAAGGTATTAAACAGCTCCCTTATAATGCATTATTTGGTCTAACGGGTACCTCACCTCTCAGATCCTCAAGACTCATTCTGACCTCTAAAAAAGATCAAAATATATCTATTAACAATTTTAGCCTATCTCATCTCTTGGATATTAAATTATAGGGATAAGGAGGTTATGGTGGTAGGTTTTTGGAAACCTCCTTACTTATTGAGGCACTTTCTCTTCTCATGTCAAGACTTTCCAGTACTATGAATCCCAGGATAATATATCCCATGA